>NZ_WSPG01000002.1:0-202783 GCF_022819185.1 Morganella sp. HSTU-ASny43 | reverse complement strand
GAAATAACTTCACGCCACCGGTAATCGCTTAATAACCGGAAATAATTAAAATCTGTATAAACAGAATGGCGGCAGCAAAATAGTAATGGATTAATATATTGCCGCCATGCGCAAATCAGACAACGACATTTGAATTCCGGCCTGTTTCCGGTTACTGTTAACTGAACGTTTTATGTTTGTTACCGTAATAATACAGATGTGGCATCCGCGTCTGTTATTGTCACAAAAGCCCTGTTTTGCGGTGGCGGGATCTGATATAACACCCGCCGGTTTTTACTTTCAGTCAGATACGGAGCACAGCACTCATGAGAAATATTCCGTTAAAAAGCGTGGATAATATCGCGCGGGATGTCATTGCGCTCGGCACCGATTATCTGCCCGATACCCTGCTGGAATACCACGCTCACCGCCGGGCACAGTTTTTATATCCGGCCACCGGGCTGATTGAAGTCAGTACCGCAGACGGCGAGTGGGTGATCCCGCCGTCCTGTGGTGTGTGGATCCCGGAACAGGTCGCTCATGAAACCCGGATGCTGAATGTCAGCACGCGCAGTCTGTATATCGAACCGGCAGCAAAGCCGCGCCACGCCGTCAGTTGTGAAGTGGTGAGTGTCTCCCCGCTGCTGCGCCAGCTGCTGCTGGAGGCGGTGGATAGCCCGGCGGAATATGATATTCAGGGGCGTGACGGTGTGCTGATGCAGCTGATCCTCTGCGAGCTGGCGCGTATGCCCCCGCTGCCGTTTTTCGCGCCGATCCCGCGTGATGAGAAGCTCGGTCGTCTGTGCCGTGAGTTTATGCGCAAACCGGTTATCACCTCACAACCGGGGGAATGGGCGGAACAGCTGCACAAAAGCGAGCGCTCTTTCAGCCGTTTTTTCCGCACCCAGACCGGGATGTCATTTTCAGAATGGCGGCAGCAGGCGTGTCTTCTGAACTCGCTGTCTCATATTCTGTCCGGAAAATCGATTACCGAAGTGGCGTATGAGCTGGGTTACAACAGTGCGGGGGCATTCTCGATTATGTTTAAAAAACAGATAGGGCAATCCCCTTCTCATTTTAAAAATGATGATTCGGATATCCGCCATTTTTAAATTGTTTTTTAACAAATATAATCTTATTATGTGCCGCCGGTGAAATTTGACTTATTTTTCTTTTTTCTCCGGAGGCTTATTTTTTTAATTGATCTGAATCAAAATACGTCATTTCCCCTACCACTTTGTGATTATTTACAAAACACTAAAAACTCCAATTAATAATTATTAAACATCAAAGTTCACTTTCATTGATTTCAG
Source organism: Morganella sp. HSTU-ASny43 (assembly GCF_022819185.1). NCBI lineage: Bacteria > Pseudomonadati > Pseudomonadota > Gammaproteobacteria > Enterobacterales > Morganellaceae > Morganella > Morganella sp. HSTU-ASny43. The sequence goes on along the minus strand of NZ_WSPG01000002.1, from coordinate 201,491 downwards.
GCAATATAAATTCAACCTTTGCTGATATTCTCCTCACGATTTTTTACAAATAAATAAAAAAGAGGATGCGATGAATTTCAGCCGCAGACAGTTCTTTAAGGTTTGTGCCGGCGGTCTCGCCGGAACAACAGCCGCCGCTTTAGGCTTTATGCCGTCAGTAGCAATGTCTAATGTCCGGGAATACAAATTACTCCGTTCAAAAGAGACCCGTAACACCTGTACCTACTGCTCCGTCGGATGCGGATTACTGATTTACAGCATGGGCGATGGTGCCATGAATGCCAAATCAGCAATTTTCCACGTCGAGGGTGACCCTGATCATCCGGTCAACCGCGGGGCGTTATGCCCGAAAGGTGCCGGTCTGCTCGATTATATTCACAGTGAAAGCCGTCTGCGTTATCCGCAGTACCGCGCGCCGGGCTCGGATAAATGGCAGCGCATCAGCTGGGATGACGCTTTTGAGCGTATCGCCCGTCTGATGAAAGCCGACCGTGATGCCAACTTCATTGAGAAAAACAGCGAAGGCACCACGGTAAACCGCTGGCTGACCACCGGGATGCTCTGCGCCTCTGCCGCCAGCAACGAAACCGGGATGTTAACCCAGAAGTTTACCCGTTCCCTCGGGATGCTGGCAGTCGATAACCAGGCGCGTGTCTGACACGGACCAACGGTAGCAAGTCTTGCTCCGACATTTGGTCGCGGTGCCATGACCAACCACTGGGTTGATATCAAAAACGCCAACGTCGTTGTGGTGATGGGCGGGAATGCTGCGGAAGCACATCCTGTCGGTTTCCGCTGGGCGATGGAAGCGAAAAACAACAATGATGCCACACTGATCGTTATCGATCCGCGCTTTACGCGGACCGCTTCCGTGGCGGATCACTACATCCCTATCCGTTCCGGGACCGACATTACGTTCCTTTCCGGCGTGATCCTGTACCTGATGGAAAACGGAAAATTCCACGACGAGTACGTGCGCCATTACACCAATGCACCGTTACTGGTGCGTGAGGATTACACATTCAAAGACGGTTTATTCAGCGGCTACGATGCTGAAAAACGCCGTTACGACAAAACCACCTGGAATTACCAGTTCGGTGAAGATGGCTATGCGCTGCGTGACGACACCCTGCAGAACCCGCAGTGTGTGTGGAATAAGCTGAAAGAACACGTCAGCCGTTATACGCCGGAGATGGTGGAAAAAATCTGCGGCACGCCACAGGCGGATTTCCTCAAAGTCTGTGAGATTCTGGCCTCCACCAGCCCGGCCAACCGTGCGGCAACCTTCCTGTATGCCCTCGGCTGGACGCAGCATACCGTCGGCGCGCAGAACATCCGTACCATGGCAATGATCCAGTTGCTGCTCGGTAACATGGGTGTGGCAGGCGGCGGCGTGAACGCCCTGCGCGGTCACTCCAACATTCAGGGTCTGACAGACCTGGGCCTGCTCTCCACCAGCCTGCCGGGTTATCTGACCCTGCCGTCTGAGAAACAGACTGATATCGACAGCTATCTGAAAGCCAATACGCCGAAAGCCACGCTGCCGGGCCAGGTCAACTACTGGAGCAACTATCCGAAGTTCTTCGTCAGCCTGATGAAATCCTTCTACGGCGATGAAGCAACCAAAGAGAACCAGTGGGGCTATGACTGGCTGCCGAAATGGGATCAGGCTTATGACGTGCTGAAGTATTTCGACATGATGAACAAAGGCGAAATCAACGGTTATATCTGTCAGGGCTTTAACCCGGTCGCGTCCTTCCCGGACAAAAACAAAGTGGTCAGTTGCCTGAGCAAACTGAAATACCTGGTAACCGTTGATCCGCTGAGCACCGAAACCGCAAGTTTCTGGCAAAACCACGGTGATATGAATGATGTGGATCCGACATCCATTCAGACCGAAGTGTTCCGTCTGCCGTCCACCTGTTTCGCGGAAGAAGACGGCTCGATTGCCAACTCCGGCCGCTGGTTACAGTGGCACTGGAAAGCAGCGGATGCCCCGGGGGAAGCCCGTACCGATGGTCAGATCCTTGCCGGTATTCTGTGGAAAATGCGTGAACTGTATCAGCAGGAAGGCGGTCAGGGTGTTGATCAGCTGATGAAAATGTCCTGGGATTACAAGCAGCCGTTCAATCCGGAATCCGACGAAGTTGCCAAAGAGAACAACGGCGTGGCCCTTGAAGATCTGTATGACGCCAACGGCAATTTACAGGCGAAAAAAGGTGAGCTGCTCAGTTCCTTTGCGCTGCTGCGTGATGACGGTTCAACTGCGTCCTCCTGCTGGATCTACACCGGCTGCTGGACAGAACAGGGTAACCAGATGGCGAAACGGGATAACAGTGACCCGTCCGGCATCGGTAACACCCTCGGCTGGGCCTGGGCATGGCCGCTGAACCGCCGTGTTATTTATAACCGCGCCTCAGCCGATCCGCAGGGTAAACCGTGGGATAAGAACCGCGTGCTTATCGAGTGGAACGGTAAGAAGTGGGTCGGTAACGATATCCCTGACTTCAACGCCTCTGCACCGGAAGCCGGTACCGGACCGTTTATCATGCAGCCGGAAGGTTTAGGCCGTCTGTTTGCCATCGATAAAATGGCGGAAGGACCGTTCCCTGAACACTATGAGCCGTTTGAAACGCCGATTGGTACCAACCCGCTGCATCCGGGGGTGATATCCAACCCGGCCGCCCGTATCTTTGAGGACGACAAAAATCGTCTGGGCAGTCACACGGAATTCCCGTATGTGGGCACAACCTATCGCCTGGCCGAGCATTTCCATACCTGGACCAAACATGCGCGGCTCAATGCTATCGCACAGCCGGAACAGTTTGTGGAAATCAGTGAAACCCTGGGCGCAGCCAAAGGGATCAGCAGCGGCGATAAAGTGAGAGTCAGCAGTAAACGCGGCTTTATCCGCGCGGTTGCTGTGGTCACGCCGCGTCTGCAGACACTGATGGTGGACGGTAAGCCGGTCGAAACTGTCGGGATCCCTATCCACTGGGGTTTTGAGGGTGCCGCCCAAAAAGGCTTTATCACCAACACACTGACGCCGGGAGTCGGTGATGCCAACTCGCAAACGCCTGAATTCAAAGCGTTCTTAGTCAACATCGAGAAGGCGTAAGGAGGAATTATGTCCATGCAATCTCAAGACATTATCAAACGTTCTGCGACCAACAGCATAACGCCGCCTCCTCAGGCCCGTGACGACAAGTTTGAAGTCGCCAAGCTGATCGATGTGTCCACCTGTATCGGCTGTAAAGCCTGTCAGGTGGCCTGTTCCGAATGGAATGACATCCGTGATGAGGTCGGGTTCTGTACCGGGGTTTATGATAACCCGACTGATCTCAGCGCCAAATCCTGGACTGTCATGCGGTTCAGCGAAACCAAAGAGAACGGCAAACTGGAGTGGCTGATCCGCAAGGACGGCTGCATGCACTGTTCGGATCCGGGCTGTCTGAAAGCCTGTCCGTCTGCCGGTGCGATTATTCAGTATGCCAATGGTATCGTTGATTTCCAGTCAGAACACTGCATCGGCTGCGGCTACTGTATTGCGGGTTGCCCGTTCAATATTCCGCGTCTGAATCCGAAAGATAACCGGGTGTACAAATGCACACTCTGTGTTGACCGGGTCAGCGTGGGCCAGGAGCCTGCCTGTGTGAAAACCTGTCCGACCGGTGCTATCCATTTCGGTACCAAAAAAGACATGCTGGAAGTGGCGGACGAGCGCGTGCAAAAGCTGAAAAAACGCGGCTTTGCCAATGCCGGGGTCTACAATCCGGACGGTGTCGGCGGCACACACGTGATGTATGTGCTGCAGCACGCGGACAATCCGGAGCTCTATCACGGACTGCCGAAAGATCCGCAGATTGATACACCGATTGATCTCTGGAAAGGAGTACTGAAACCGCTGTCGGCTATCGGGTTTATCGCCACCTTTGCCGGACTGGTATTCCACTATGTGGGGATCGGCCCGAACAAAGAGACGGACGATGAGGAAGAGGAGGAAACTCACCATGAGTAAGAAAAGCAAAATGATCGTCCGCACGAAATTTATTGATCGTGCCTGTCACTGGACAGTGGTGATCTGCTTTTTCCTGGTCTCCTTATCCGGTATTGCGCTGTTCTTCCCGACACTGCAATGGCTGACGGAAACTTTCGGGACGCCGGCAATGGGGCGTATTCTGCACCCGTTCTTTGGTGTGCTGATTTTCGTCGTGCTGATGTTTATGTTTTTCCGCTTCGTTAAGCACAACATCCCGGACAGAGAAGATCTGCCGTGGATTAAAAACATTATCGAAGTGCTGAAAGGCAATGAGCATCATGTGGCGCGTGTCGGTAAATACAACGCCGGACAGAAAATGATGTTCTGGAGCATTATGAGCATGATCTTCGTCCTGCTTGCCACCGGGATCATCATCTGGCGTCCGTACTTTGCACACTACTTCCCGATGTGGATGATCCGCTGGAGTCTGCTGATCCACGCAACGGCGGCTATCGTCCTGATCCACGCCATCCTGATCCATATGTATATGGCCTTCTGGGTGAAAGGATCGATCAAAGGTATGGTGGAAGGTAAAGTCAGCCGCCGCTGGGCGAAGAAACATCACCCGCGCTGGTATGAAGAAGTGGAAGCCGAAGAAGCTGCTGAGGAAGCGAAGCAGAAGAAGTAATCGTCACCGGCTTTTAACTGTGAACTGCGCCGCAAACGTTCAATGCAACGAATTCGGCGCAGTTTTTTTATGGTTTAATTTTTGTCCGGGATAAAACATACCACACAGTAAAACGGATAAATCAGCAGAATGAATAAGTATCATGTATCAAACAGTGAAGGGAAATTTGCTGCCGGTTCAGGTGATGATGTTTTGGAAAACAAGCTTCAGTTGTCTGAAACCAATGATATTAATGATGCCGAATTAGTACTGCTGGAAAAGCTTTATAAGATTGTTTTCAGTACTGCATTTCCTGCCGGAAAAATTACCGTACCACTAATAAAACAATGGCACCGTCAGTGGCTGGGGAATATCTATGACTGGGCCGGGCAAATCCGGACTGTTAATATCAGCAAAGATAACTTCATCTTCGCGCCTGCAGGCAGAATTGCGGGGTTGCTTTCACAATTCGAAAAAGAATTTCTGAGCAGGTACACGCCCTGTACAGGAATGACCAGAGAACAACTAACTGAAGCCATCGCAGTCGTACACACTGAGTTTATTCTGATTCATCCGTTTCGTGAAGGAAATGGCCGTTTGTCCCGCCTTATCGCTGATGTTATGGCAGTTCAGAGTGGGTTACCGCCTCTGGATTACAGCTGCTGGAAACAACATCCGGCACATTATATTGCTGCTATCCACGCAGCATTAAATCTGAATTATGAACCAATGAAATATTAGGTTAATCAGGCACTCAGCAAAAACTAAACAGCCAGTCTGAGGTGGGCATATTTTTCACGTTTTTCTTTCAGAGCCTCAGCCAGTTTCTGAGGCTCCTGTCCGGTTTCAACCGCTGTAGATGTTACAACAGCCCGGATTAACTGTTCACTATCAGGCATTATCAGCGTCTGTGGCGTTTTCTTACTGTTTTTCATTTTTCCTCCGGACCTATATCGCATACTTGATCATAATGCCATTACACCTAATCCGCAATGGTCACTAAAAAAACAAAACCCGCCTTGCGGCGGGTTTTCAGTGCTTTTCGCAGAACAGGGGATTACTGTTCGAACATCTCTTTCAGCCAGCCGGGGGCTTCTTCGCCCTGCTGCTGAGCCGGTGCCTGCTGTCCGCACAGCGCCTGTGCGTCCGTTGTCCAGACCGGTAATGCCCGGGTGACACCCACGCCGTTGCAGACAAAATTGCCGTCCGCATTGACAGACATCTCTGCGATATCTTCCGGCGGAGTGAGGTTCAGTGCCAGCGGCGGCTGATTGTCCAGATAACGGCCATAAAGCACCAGGGCACCGGAGCCGCCGTACAGGCCGGACGGGCTGTTATCATCCAGCCCCATCCAGGATACGGTGACTTCTTTGCCGTCGATACCGACAAACCAGCTGTCGCGCATCAGATTAGTAGTCCCGGTCTTACCGGCCAGATGGTATTTACCGAATTTCGATCCCAGACGGCGGGCCGCGGTACCGCGTTCTACCACCTGCTGCATGCCGTACAGCGTCATATAAGCCGCCTGCGGAGCCACCGCGCGCTGTGCCTGCGGGAAGCTCTGATAAATCACCGTGCCGTCTTCCGCAATCACCGAGCGCAGTGCGGACAGTGTCGCGCGGTTACCGCCGCTGCCGATGGTCTGGAACAGCTGAGAGACCTGCAATGGTGTCAGGTTTACCGCACCGAGCAGCATCGCCGGGACTTTCTGGATATTTTTCGCCGGCGCACCGAGACGGACAAAGGTATCCGCCACCGCATCCAGACCAACCGCCATACCGAGGTTAACCGTCGGTACGTTGATAGAGCGCGCCAGCGCATCCACCAGCATCACACGGCCGCTGAAGGTTTTGCTGTCGTTACGTGGTGACCAGGTACCGCCGCCGCCCGGAACATTAATGGTCAGCGGCTGGTCGTCCAGCCAGGTGTTCAGACGATAAGTGTCCGGAATACCAAGCGCGGTGAGATAAGTCATCGGTTTTGCCAGCGAGCCGATAGAGCGTTCCGCTGCCATAGCGCGGTTAAACCCGGCAAACTGTGGCTGGGAGCCGCCGACCATCGCGCGGACTTCGCCGCTGATGCGGTCAACCACCACCATCGCCCCTTCCAGCTCCGGTTTTTTACGCTCTGCACGGATGGCTTTCACGCCTTCCTCAACGGCATTTTCAGCCGCATCCTGGGAAACCGGATCCAGTGTGGTGAAGATTTTCACGCCAGACAGATCATCCACTTTATCGCCGAGCTTCTCGCGCAGTTCCTGACGGACCAGCTGCATAAATGCAGGCTGCGGCGTGATCACACCACTTTTCTCTTTCACACCCAGCGGACGTGCGCTCAGGACATCATACATTTCCTGGTCGATCACCCCGCCCTGAGTTTGCAGAAGTTTCAGCACCACGTTACGGCGCTCAAGGGCATTTTGCGGGTTACGCCACGGGTTGTAGACCGATGCCCCTTTCACCATTCCCACCAGCAGTGCTATCTGGTCAAGACTGAGTTCATTCACCGGACGGCCGAAGTAATAGAGGCTCGCCAGCGGGAAGCCGCGGATTTGCTCATCCCCGCTCTGTCCCAGATATACTTCGTTGAGATACAGTTCCAGAATGCGGTCTTTGTCGTAGCGGTAATCCATAATGAGCGCCATATAGGCTTCATTGGCTTTACGCACCAGTGTCCGCTCATTGGATAAGAACAGGTTTTTCACCAGCTGCTGTGTCAGGGTACTGCCGCCCTGAACCGCACGTCCCGCCGTCAGGTTTGCCAGAAGGGCACGCCCGATGGAGGTGATGCTGATACCGTCATGCTCATAGAAATTGCGGTCTTCCGTCACCAGCAGGGCTTTGACCAGTTCATCCGGGAAGCCGCTGCGGGCCAGGAACAGACGCTGCTCACCATTCGCGGACTGCATCATGGTGATCAGTTTCGGATCAAGGCGGAAGAAACCGAATTCACGGCCGTTATCCACGTTTTCAATTTTTTCCAGTCCGCTGCTGCCGAAAGTCAGACGGGCGTTAATCTGCCCTTCTTTACTGTCCGGGAAATCAAACGGGCGGCGCAGCATCTGAATAGTATTACCGGTCACGGAAAATTCACCGGCACGGGTGATTTTGGTGACTTTGCGGTACTGCATACCTTCAAGCAGTTTCACCATCTCATTCAGGCTGTAATCCATACCCGGTTCGAGGTTTACAGTACGTCCGTAAACCGCAGCAGGCAGATCCCAGACTTTACCGTCCAGGCGGTCACTGATTTTTCCGGCCAGATAAACGCCGTAAATCCCCAGCAGGATAGCCATCACAATGCCGAGTTTGACCAGGAACCAGAACCAGCGCCAGCGCCGTTTGGGCGGCTTGTTTTTGCGCCCTTTTTTACTCATGCGCGGACTATCCTCTTCATCGTCATAATCATCATCATCCGGTTCGTCATCACCGAATTCATCATCGTATTCAATATCATCGTCATAATCCTCATCCCGGCGGCGACGGCGGTCTGAGCGCCCTCTTTTTTTGCCGGCAGAAGCCTTGCTGCCCCTGCGGCCGGTGGGTTCACGATCAAAATCAGACATGGTCTCTCCCGTCAGTCTGTCTGCCGCACAATCATGTGCCGGGCGGGACAGGCGGTTATTTCATCAGTTGCTATTGTCGCCGATTCCGGCAACAGACACAGTAAAAATCCGTTAAACAAAGACTATCTTTGCATTTACATAAACTTTTTTACACGCTTTGTCGGCTGTGCATTTGCCGGATCGTCCGGCCAGAAATGTTTGGGATAGCGCCCTTTCATCTCTTTCTGCACCTCCCGGTAGCTCCCGCCCCAGAAGGCTTTCAGGTCTGCTGTCACCTGTATCGGGCGGTGTGCGGGCGATAACAGGCTGACCGTCACCGGCAGCCGTCCCTGCGCCACCACCGGCGTTTCACGCACACCATACATCTCCTGAATGCGGACTGCCATCACCGGCGGTTTATCCGCCGCATATTCTACAGGGATCCGGGTGCCGGTGGGTACTTCAAAATGACGCGGGAATTGTGCATCAAGCCATTGCTGCTGCGACCAGTCCATCCGCTGACGCAGCGCGCCGTATAAATCCAGTTTTGCCAGCTGCTGCTGATTGCGCACACCGGTCAGATACGGCGACAGCCAGGATCCCAGCCCGGCGAGCAGTGTATCATTATCCGCCGCCGGCAGCGGCTGTTCCGGAAACAGATCATTTGCCAGCTGCTGGCGGATAAGTAACTGCTCACAGGCTTCATTCAGCGGCAGAACGGATAAACCCTGTTCGCGGATCCAACTGAGCAGCGCGTCGCGGACAACCTCATCAGACGGTGCCGCCAGTGGTTTCCGCTCAATAATCAGCTGCCCGCAGGTAACCGCCTGCCACGCCTGCCAACTGCCTTTGTTTTCATCACGGGTCAGGCGGTTTTCTTTTTTCAGCAGGTGCGGTGCCATTTCTGTCAGCTGTGATAATTCAAACGGCACCGCTTTCAGGATCCGTGCATTAGCCTGCAGCTCATTTTGCAGGATCAGCGGGGCGATAAGCCCGGCTTCATTGCTGAGCGGGCTGCTTTCATCTGTTACCGCACCGGTACCGTTTGCCAGTAAAAATGTGCCGGAGCGCCCGCGCTTCCCGGCGATTCTGTCCGGAAAGCCCTGTAATAAGGTGCGGCACAGCCAGCCGTTGTCCGGATCATGAGACGGTTTTCTGACCGGCTGACCGGCAGCCTGTAACAGCTGCTGCGCCCGCTTATCCCATCGTGCGGACGGATGTGTCAGATCATGCAGCAGATTACCGTTACCTTCGCGGGAAGGCTCTTCCAGCGCGGCAATCAGCCGGGCAGCATAGTATATCTGTGCCGGTTCTTCATTAAGGGTATAAAGCCACAACGCAGAGAGACGCGGCTCTGTCCCGGAAGCGGCCATTGCCTCACCTTTGGCAGTCAGTCCGCCGTCAGGCAGAAGACAGCCCATTTCTGTCAGTAGTTTTTTCGCCACCTGTACCGCCACGGCAGGCGGGGTATCAAGCCAGGCAAGCTGTGAGACCTCACGGCAGCCCCACTGCGCCAGGTTCAGCACCAGCCCGGCGAGATCACTGTGACAGATTTCAGGCTCACTGTGAGCCGCAGCGCGTTCGGCTTCCGCCTGTCCGCACAGATGCAGACAGATCCCCGGCGCCAGACGTCCGGCGCGACCAGCACGCTGTGTCATCGATGAGCGGCTGATGCGGCTGCGCACCAGCCTGGTCAGTCCGCTGCGCGGATCAAACTGCGCGGTTTTCTCCAGGCAGCTGTCCACCACCAGCGTCACACCTTCAATCGTCAGGCTGGTTTCGGCAATATTGGTCGCCAGCACGATTTTGCGCATACCGGGCGGCGGCGGTTCAATCGCCTGCTGCTGTTCTTTCAGGGAAAGTGCGCCGTACAGCGGGCAGATAAGAGTATCCGCATCCGTTTTACCGGTCAGTTGTTCCTGTAACCGGCAGATTTCCGCCTGTCCCGGCAGAAACACCAGCACAGAGCCTTCCTCCTGCTGATACAGCTGCAACACCGCCCGGGCCACCTCACTGATAAAAGGCTGATGCGCACTGAGCGGCTGATACCGTCTCTCCACCGGGAAAGCCCGCCCCTCCGCTGTGATCACCTCCGCCTGCGGCAGCAGGGACAGCAGCTGTTCATTATCTAAGGTCGCGGACATCACCAGCAGACGCAAATCATCACGCAGTGAGGACTGCACATCCAGCAGCAGTGCAAGGGCGAGATCAGCCTGCAAATTACGTTCGTGGAATTCATCCAGAATAATGATGCTTACTTCGGATAATTCCGGATCCTGCTGTAACATTCTGACCAGAATTCCCTCTGTAACAACCTCAAACCGGGTGGCTGCACTGATCCTGGTTTCACCGCGCATCCGGTAACCCACGGTTTCCCCCGGACGCTCCCCGAGCTGCGATGCCAACCGGTGCGCCACACTGCGGGCCGCGATACGGCGGGGCTCCAGCATGATAATCCGTCCGGTGACAGATTCGTCTTTCAGCATCAGCAACGGCAGAATAGTGGATTTCCCGCTGCCGGTCGGAGCCTGTAACAACACCTGCGGGGCACTTTTCAGTGCCGTACTGAGTGCCGGATAAATGTTACAAACGGGGGAATATGTCACAAAAACCTCATCATTATCTGCTTAACTTTCGACGCGCAACATTGTAGCATTGCCGCCCCCTGAAAAGTGCAGTCACATTGACAGGAGTTACGATGGAATTTCATCCCCCGTTACAGGCGGGCACGCTGGTGCAGCGTTATAAACGTTTTCTGGCGGATATTATCACGCAGGACGGGCGCACCATCACCATTCATTGTGCTAATACCGGCGCGATGACAGGCTGTGCCACGCCGGGTGATACCGTCTGGTATTCCGAATCCGCCAATGCAAAGCGCAAGTATCCGCACAGCTGGGAACTGACGCAGACACAGGCCGGGCATCTGATTTGTGTGAATACAATGCAGGCGAACCGGGTGGTGGCTGAGGCGATTGCGCAGAACCGAATCCCGGAACTTGCCGGGTATCAGACGCTGGCACAGGAAGTAAGATACGGCAGTGAAAACAGCCGGGTCGATTTTTTACTGACCGATCCGCAGAAAAAGCCCTGTTATGTCGAGGTGAAATCCGTCACGCTGCTGGAAAACGGACACGGTTATTTTCCCGACACCGTAACTTTACGTGGACAAAAACACTTACGTGAGTTACAAGCAATTGCTGAAGCGGGAAATCGTGCTGTTCTGTTTTTTGCTGTACTGCATTCAGGGATTGAGGCCGTATCGGACGCAGCACACATTGATAAAAAATATTCATCACTTTTGCAGCAGGCATCACAGTCCGGAACTGAAGTAATTTGTTACAGAATGCGGATGACACCGGACGGCATCACTGCCGGAGAAAAGATACCCTTTGCATTCATGGGGTGAATATCAATTTTTTTAATAATAAATAGGATGTTTTGTGAGTTGCGGAGTGAATAAACACGCTGTTCTTCACACCTTACAAAACTAATGAAAGCAAGGGTTGCATTATCCATAATCATCTGCTATCTATAGCGGCCTATTTTTCCCCTCTAAGGGATATTGTCAGACATGCGTGTGTAGGAGAAGCATTATGCAAGAAGGGCAAAAACGTAAAACCTCGTCCCTGAGCATTCTTGCCATTGCCGGCGTGGAGCCGTATCACGAGAAGGCAGGCGAAGAATACATGAACGAAGCCCAGTTGGCCCATTTCAAGCTGATACTTGAAGCATGGCGCAACCAACTCAGGGATGAAGTAAACCGCACTGTCACGCACATGCAGGATGAAGCAGCTAACTTCCCGGACCCGGTTGACCGTGCCGCTCAGGAAGAAGAATTCAGCCTGGAACTGCGCAACCGTGACCGCGAACGCAAACTGATCAAAAAGATCGAAAAAACCCTCAAAAAGGTTGAGGACGACGATTTTGGTTTTTGTGAGTCCTGCGGGGTTGAAATCGGTATCCGCCGTTTAGAGGCGCGTCCGACCGCAGATTTATGTATCGACTGTAAGACGCTGGCTGAAATCCGCGAAAAGCAGATGGCGGGCTGACAGATTTACCACAGACGGCGCTTTGACAGCGCCGTCCGTTTTTATGCCACTACAGATGACGGAATATTCTGCCGGCTCAGCGCCCGGTTATACCGGCCGCTTCGCACCATCACCTTCCGGTGCACTTCATTTCGGCTCTCTGGTGACCGCACTGGGGAGTTATCTTCAGGCCCGTCACCTCGGCGGACGCTGGCTTCTCCGTATTGATGATATCGACCCGCCCCGTGAAGTCCCGGGTGCTGCGGATGCCATTCTGCGTATTCTTGACCATTACGGCCTGCACTGGGACGGCGGTGTGCTGTATCAGTCGCGCCGCCATGATGCTTACCGTGACGTGATTGCACAGCTGAAAGCCACCGGGCTGTGTTATTACTGCACCTGCACACGGCATGATGTCCATGACAGCGGCGGCCATTACCCCGGCACCTGCCGTCAGCGCGGACTGCCGCCGGATAACGCCGCACTGCGGCTTATCAGGACGCATCCGGTGTACCATTTTACCGATGGCCTGCGGGGCGATGTGTTTACGGATAACGCCACGGCAGAGGAAGATATCATTATCTTCCGCAAAGATAAGCTGTTTGCCTATAACCTGGTGGTGGTGCTCGATGATGATTATCAGGGTGTGACAGAGGTGGTCAGAGGCGCGGATTTACTGTATCCCACCTCACATCAGCTCTCATTATACCGCCAGCTCAGGCTGCCGGAGCCGCATTATCTGCATTTGCCGTTGATGCTGGGCCCGGCGGCGCGTAAACTCTCCAAGCAAAATCATGCCACCCCGGTGCCGCTCAGTGATCCGCGCCCGCTGTTATGGCAGGCGTTGCAGGTGCTCCGGCAGCCGCTGCCGGAAACGGACCCGCTATCGCTTTCCCTGACTGAACTGCTGGCATACAGTGTACGGAACTGGGATATTACGGCCGTACCGCGTGATGATGTGGTGACGGACAGGGAATAATTCCGCAATATCCGGGCTAAGGCATTCTCAAAAAACCAAGTGTACGATATTATTAGTCGCTTATTTTTTAGATCATTTAATTGTTATACAGAGGTGTACCATTTTAAACCGAGTCGCAAAGTTCTGTCGCAGTCTGATTTCCCGCGAGAATAAGGCAGATTGCACAGAGGCTGCCAGTGAAAGGCCGGCCCCGAATGCTGACCATACGCCGCAGAATCCGTCACCCCGTGAGGCTTCCCCCGCGCGTCCTGCCGCTAAACGCAAAAAACCGGCAAAAAATATGGATAACAGCGGGACAGTCAGCGCAACGGTAATTCCCCGCAACAGTCACTCTATTTCCCGTCAGGACATCAGCGAGAATGCGCTGAAGGTTCTGTACCGCCTGAATAAATCAGGTTTTGACGCCTATCTGGTCGGCGGCGGTGTCCGTGATCTGCTGCTGGAGCGCAAACCCAAAGATTTCGATATCGCGACCAATGCCACGCCGGACGAAGTGAGAAAACTGTTCCGCAACTGCCGTCTGGTCGGCCGCCGTTTCCGTCTGGCTCACATTATGTTCGGCCCGGATATTATCGAAGTCGCGACCTTCCGTGGCCCGCATGACAATAACGAACCGGCTGATGACGGCAAAGCCCGCTCTCAGCAGGGCAAAAACGGCATGCTGCTGCGCGATAATATTTTCGGTACCATTGAAGAAGATGCCGTCCGTCGCGATTTCACCATTAACAGCCTCTATTACAGCGTGGCTGATTTTACCGTCCGTGATTACGTCGGCGGGCTGGCGGATTTACAGCAGCGCATTATCCGTCTGATCGGCGATCCGGAAACCCGTTACCGCGAAGACCCGGTGCGTATGCTGCGCGCCATCCGGTTTGCCGCAAAACTGGATATGACCATCGAACCGGAGACCGCCGCGCCTATCCGCACGCTGAGCACACTGCTGCGTGATATCCCGCCTGCGCGTCTGTTCGAGGAAGTTCTCAAGTTATTACAGGCCGGTGACGGACACCGTACGTTTGAATTATTACGTGAATACGATCTGCTGGATATGCTGTTCCCGCTGGTTGCCGGGCCGCTGAAAGAGAACCCGGACACCCCGCTGTCCCGTATCGTGGATCAGGTACTGAAAAATACCGACTACCGTATTCATAACGATCAGCGCGTCAATCCGGCCTTCCTGTTTGCCGTGATGCTGTGGTATCCGCTGTGCGAACATGCGGAAAAACTGACCCAGGAGAGCGGGCTCGCCTATTACGAAGCCTTCGCGATTGCCATTAATGACATCCTGGATGAACAGTGCCGCGCGATTGCTATTCCGAAACGCCTGACCACCACCATGCGTGATATCTGGCAGTTACAGTTACGTCTGCCGCGCCGTCAGGGTAAACGCGCGATCCGTCTGATGGAAAATCAGAAATTCCGCGCCGCCTTTGATCTGCTCGAACTGCGTGCGAATGTGGAAGGCCGTCATGAGTTACAGGAATTGGCTCACTGGTGGGCGGATTTCCAGCAGGCGAATGCCCCGCAGCAGCGCTCAATGGTGACTGAACTGGGCAGTGATCCGGTCAAACGCCGTCCGCGCCCGCGCCGCCGCCATCCGCGTGCCCGTCAGGGTAACGGAAACAGTGAATCATGATTCCGGTCTATATTGCGATCGGCAGTAATCTTGCCGACCCGCTGGATCAGGTCAACCGGGCGATTGCCGCGCTGGGAGCTGTCCCGCAAAGCCGCCTGGTGCGCCACTCCGCTTTTTACCGCACCGCGCCGATGGGACCTGCCGGACAGCCTGATTATCTTAATGCGGCTGTTCTGCTGGAAACTGACCTGACACCGCACCAGCTGCTCGATGCCACCCAGGCTATCGAACTGGCGCACGGACGTGTCCGCAAGGATGAGCGCTGGGGTCCCCGCACGTTAGACTTAGATATCATGCTGTTTGGTGATATGGTCATCAGTGATGCGCGGCTGACCGTGCCGCATTACGGCCTGAAAGTGCGTGAATTTATGCTGTACCCGCTGGCTGAAATCGCCCCCGGGCTGATTCTGCCGGACGGCGAACCACTTGCGGCGGTTGTTGCCCGCACCCCGGAAAACGGGCTTGGCCTCTGGTCATCATCAGAGCCGGTACGCTGAACTTTCTGCTCAACAGACAGACAAGGAGACACTGATGCGGATTATTGAAACTGCGCTGATCCTGCGCAAAGAGATTGCCCGTCTGCGGACTGACGGCAAACGTGTTGCGTTTATCCCGACAATGGGAAACCTGCATGACGGCCACCTGGCACTGATAAAAGAAGCCCGTAACCAGGCGGATGTTGTCGTGGTGTCTGTCTTTGTGAATCCGCTCCAGTTCCCCCGCGAAGATGATTTGCAGCGCTACCCGCGCACTCTCCAGGCAGACTGCGAAAAACTGAGCAAAGCACAGGTGGATCTGGTGTATGCCCCGGCGGTCAGTGATGTCTATCCGCACGGTTTGGCTCACCAGACTCAGGTGATGGTACCGCCGCTGCTCAGTCAGTGTGATGAGCCGCATCAGCGCACCCGTCTGCGCGGTATCGCCACCGTGATGTGCAAGCTGTTCAATCTGGTGCAGCCGGATATCGTTTTCTTCGGCACCAATGACCATCCGCGTTTCCTGACTATCCGCCGTCTGATCCGTGATCTGAATTATGACATCGCACTGGCCACCATTCCGACCGTCCGGGAAAAAACCGGGCTGGCACTCAGCTCCTGCAATACTCTGCTGAATAAAGAGGAAAAAGAGGCGGCACCGCGTCTGTATCAGGTTATGCAAACCCTCGCGGATATGATCCGTGAACGCCCGAGTGCTATTGCCGAAAGTCTGGATAATGCCCGTGACGATTTAAGCCGTGCCGGATTCCGCGACATCAGCCTGGAAATCTGTGATGCTGATGACCTGGAAGCGGTGCGCGTCAACAGTGAGAAAGCGGTGATTCTGGCCTCCGCCTGGCTGGGAAATATCCGCCTGATCGACTGCCTGCATGTCAACATGCCGAACCCTGCCGGCAGTGATACATCCTCTCCGTCACTGTAAAATAGTCCTCAATCTGCCTGAAAAGCCCGGTTTCCGGCGTGCTGCTGTAATGACGCAGCCGGAACCAGGCCAGAAGCCCGTCATAGCGGGCTTTTATCAGCTCCTGCTCCGCCTGATAATACTGTTCCCGGGCATGTGCCACCTCCGGCTGACTGTTCTGCCCCGCCGCATACCCTTTTTCCGCCGCCGTTACCTGTAACCGCGCAGCCGCTGCGGCCTGCTCCAGCGCCGCCAGCTGTATGCCGCTGTGGCGGAACACCTGATACTGACGCGCCAGGTCACGCCGGAGTGTCTGTACCAGTGCATCCTGTTCATACTGCGCCTGCTGAATCTGAGCAGATACCTTACGCATCCCCGCCAGATCTTTTCCGCCGCTGAACAGCGGAACGGAAATGTGAATCCCGGCACTGAGATTACGGTAGCGCTGACCGACAGTATCATTGCTGTCCGATTGGGTATCCGACCAGGCGGTAAAGAGCTGTGCTGATGGCATAAATGCCCCGCGCTGTACCTCTGCCGCCGCTTTTGCCAGCGCGGTTTCCTGCTGTGCCGCTTTGATTTCCGGATGCACCGCCAGCATCTGCTGTTCCTGATCCGCATAGTCGCCGTCATTCAGGTACGGCAGCCGGAAATCCCCCGCTTTCAGTGCCGGAAGATCCTGCATCCGCAACTGCGCCAGGCCGGTAAGATCAGACAATATCAGCAACGCATTCAGACTTTCCGCTTCTGTTTCCGCGATCTGCGCCTGACGCTGCCGCAGACGGGCACGGGCGGATTCAACCTCCGTCACGGTTCCTTCCCCGAGCTGCAAAAGGCGCTGTGCAGCCGCCAGCTGAGCGGTATTCAGCGCCAGCCGGAGCCGGTCTGTTTTCTGTATTTCCAGAACACAAGCCAGGTTCAGATACGCAGAAACCAGCCGGTTGATAAGCTCTGCCTGTTGTATCTGCAAGCGGCTCTCTGCGGCAGTACCGCGTATCTGTGCTGCCCGGTACTGATGGTATGCTGTGTAATCAAACAGCGGCTGCGTCACCACCAGATTAAGGGAATGGCTGCTGTAATGTCGCTGAGAGGTCACCGGTGCCCGCTGTGTCAGCCGGTTATACGGCGTGTTCTGATAACTCAGCCCGGCGGACGGCAGCAGGTGCGATTTCCCGGCGGCAGCCTCTGCCTGTTCCGCCTCATAAGCCTTACCCGCAGCACGGAATGACAGATCATTGTTCAGTGCGGACTGACCGAGTTCAGACAAGGTCACCGCCTGCACACCGGCGGACAACAGACACAACAGTGCCGCAAAAAGGTGTTTTGCAGAATGCATACGGATCACTCCTCGGTCAGCGCGAAAAAGAACCGGTCAGTCACAGGCTTAAACAGATAACTGAGCAGTGACCGTTCACCGGTGCGGATAAAAATCTCAGCAGGCATACCGGGTTTGATCACCTGAGCCGCCGCCATTTCCGGCACCGCGATCTGGATCTGATAGTAAGGTTCCCCGTTTGCCGGATTTATCAGACGATCGGCGGAGATCATTGTCAGTTCGCCGCGCAGTTTTGGGGTCAGGTTCTGATTGAATGCAGTAAACAGCAGATCAGCACTCTGACCGGGAGCGACTTTATCTATCCACTGTGGTGATAATTTGCCTTCAATAATCAGCGTCTGCTGCGCCGGCACCACTGACATCAGTTTTTCCCCGGCTTGCACCACACCGCCTGCGGTAAACACGGACACATCCATAACAGTGCCGGTCACCGGCGCGGTGATAACATGCTGTTCCAGCCGATCGTTTTCGATAATCTGTTGTTTTTTCAGCTCACTGCGCTGAACTGACAGGCGCGATAACTCCTCGCGGATCCCGCTGTGAAAAGCTGCCCGCCGCTGTGTGATCTGCTCTGTCTGCGCGGCTTTTTCTTCCTCTGCACGGCTTATCTGTAACCGGGTGTCATCCGCCTGATTGCGCAGTGCCGCACTTTCCCGGCGAATTTCCTGATAGCGATGGCGCGGCAGATACCCCTCATCCGCCAGCGATTTAAGATTTGCCGCCTGTGCCGTCAGGCTGTCCGCCTGTTGCGCAGTGCTGCGGGCAATCTCCCGCAGAGTGATAAGCCGCTGCGTCAGGCCGTCGACCGTGACCCGGCGGGCCTGAATCTCACTCTCCAGTTCAAGCCGCCGGTCTGTAAGCAGTGCATTCTGCGCCTGTAACTGTGCCCGGCCATACGCGGGCGGCGCATAAAAGACATCATCCGCCGCCGGGGTAAATGCCGCTTCACCACGCAGCTCTGCCTCCAGCCGCCGCTGTATCAGCAGTGTGCTGTCGAGCTGCTCTGCCAGCGATACTGCCTGAGCCTGAGACTGCACCGGACGCAGCCGTACCAGCACCTGATCTTTTTCCGCCCGCTGGCCGTTTTGCACATAAATCTCAGAAATCACGCCATCCGCCGGAGACTGCACCTGCTTGATATTACCGGCAATCACAACCGTTCCTGATGCGGCAACGCCCTGATCAAGCGGTGCAAATCCCGCCCACAACAAAAAACCGGCAAGGCCCAGGACAACCCCATATTTCCCCGCGCGCTGATACCCGCCGGTATCGGTTTTTACCCCCGGCGCCGCGGACAACCATTTAGTGATCATTATTTTTACCCGCCTGATTATTAAGTGTTTCAATGACCTTCTCCGCCGGACCAAAAAGCTGCATCCGTCCGCCTGCAAGCAGCAACAGCTTGTCCGTCACGGACAGCAGCGGTTTATGGTGAGTAATAAGCACAATGGTTTTTCCCTGTTTTTTCAGCGTATCCATGGCAGCTAACAGCGCACTGAGCCCGGCATCATCCAGCGCGGCATTGGGTTCATCCAGAATGATCAGTGCCGGTGAGCCGTACAGTGCCCGCGCCAGGGCGATCCGCTGCCGCTGACCGCCGGAAAGGCCGGTACCGTCTGCCCCGGTCAGGGTTTCATAGCCCTGCGGCAGTTGCAGGATCAATTCATGTACCTGTGCCAGTTGCGCCGCACGGATGATATTTTCCGGATCAGCATCAGGATCGAAACGGACGATATTATCGGCGATTGTGCCGGGAAAAAGCGTGATTTCCTGGGGAAGATAACCGATATATTTGCCGGACACCGCTTTGTCCTGCTGACAGAGATCTGCCCCGTCCAGCCGGACAGCCCCGCGTGTTGCAGGCCATAACCCGGCGAGCAGTTTTGCCAGTGCCGATTTTCCGGCACCTGACGGACCGATGATCCCCAGCACCTCCCCCGGTACAAGGCTGAAATGCAAATTGTGCAGCTGCGGTGTGTCAGCGCCGGGATAACCCGCCTGCATCACGGAGACGGACAAATTACCCTGCGGAACCGGCAGTGCCAGCTTCTGCGGTGGTTGCGGGTGAGCCGCCAGCAACGCAGTAATCCGCTGATACGCCAGCCTGCTCTCTTTGGCACTTTTCCATACGCCTGTGACCTGTTCGACCGGTGACAGCGCGCGTCCCAGCAGAATCGACCCGGCAATCATCATGCCCGGCGAGATGGTATTATCCAGCGCCAGCCAGCCGCCCAGCCCCAGCATCAGGGATTGCAGGATCAGGCGGATGGTTTTGGTGATTGTCATGATTTTTGCTGAATAATCACTGGCCTGTGTCTGTTTCTTCAGGCTGTCGCAGTGCTGGTTCAGCCAGCGCTGACGCAAATACTGCTGCATTCCCATCGCCTCTGCGGGTTCAGTATGGGCAAAATGGCTGCCCTGCATGCCCTGTGCGACGGCGGAAGAGCGGTTTGCAGCGGTCAGCTGCGGCCCGGAAAGCCGTTCATTGAGCAGCGCAAGCGCGATCAGCACGACGGCACCGCCACAGGCAAACAATCCCAGCCACGGATTAAACAGGGCAATCACCAGCAGATAAAGCGGGAACCAGGGCAGATCGAGAAAAGCAAAAATACCGTTGCCGGTGATAAAACGGCGCAGGATCATCAGGTCGGTCTGTGCCTGTAACGGCAGTTGGCCCGGCGTGCGGTGCAGTTTTGCCTGAAACGCCGCGTCATAAACACGGGTATTCAGCGCCAGATCGAACTGGTTACTCATGCGGATCACCAGCATATTGCGCAGATAATCGAGACCGCCGGTCAGTGCCAGTAATCCGGCCATTATCAGCGTCAGCATCAGCAGCGTCATTTCATTGCCGGAGGGCAGAACGCGGTCGTACACCTGCAGCATATACACAGACGGCACGAGCATCAGCAGATTAATCAGCCCGCTGAATAATGCCAGTGAGGTAAACAGGGACTTGCGGGCGGCAATAAATGCCGTAATATCATTTCTGGTTTTCCCGGAAAGCATATACAGGGACTCCGCCCGGCATGTCTGCCGGGATTGATAATATTGTTCACCAGGTAAAAAAGAGAGGTAATTACTCTTTCAGAAGACAGGCGCCATTTTCATGCCAGATTTCCGCGCGGTAACGGCCGGGGGCTTCGGCGGAAAAGAAATAACGTGTGGTGCCGTCTGCAGTAAGAAACGCAATGCCGTCCGGCGCCGGACGCCAGGCCGTTATCTGCGGCTGTGCCATGAAATGCAGCTGAAACCCGTCTGTTGTGCTGTCGGGAACCGCCGTGAGTCCGACCGGCAGCGTCTGCCCGTCCTCCGTAAACTGCCAGGGCCCCTGAAGCGCTTCTGCAGCGGGAATTTTCTGGCTGATTGCCGCGCTCTGCCCAGATAGCAACAACGAAAACAATAATGGCCGGGATATTTGCATAGTGAATTCCTGAATACTGCGGACGCCGCACCGGCCGCGCCCGCCTGCTGTGTTAAACGATAAAGTCAGTGTGAACGTTCACCTGGCCGGTGATATCCACTCTGAAATCATAGTTGTAAGGATCTCCGCTGATATTAATCAGCAACTCTGTCAGGTTCAGCCCTTCATTGTACCGGAGCTCGGCCGCACCGGCCGCACCGGTAAATTCATCGGTGAAATAAATGAATTTTTCCCCGGCGCTGTTCTGATTCAGTCCCTGTAAATCAATACTGTCCAGGCCGGTTGAAAAATCCCGGATATGATCCGGATGGTCATACAGGGAATCCGTCACCGCCGAGAACACGAAAATATCGTTCCCGGTACCGCCCCACAACTGATCCTGCCCGGCACCACCGTACAGCACATCATTCCCGCCGTTGCCCATCAGGATGTTGTCTGCATCATTGCCGATAATCACATCATTTCCGCGCCCGCCGAAGGCATTTTCAATCACCACACCGTGTGCGATTGACACATTGCCGGTCAGGCCACCGACATCTGAAAAATCGCCTTCACGCAGCGAAATTTTCTGATCCTGCTTATAACGGGAAAAATTCAGGGTGTCATTACCGCCGCCGTCCCAGACAGTAAAAATAAGTTTATCTGTGGCATTTTGGGCAGAGTAATAATCGCGCCCGGTATTGGAATCAAACCCATAAACAGTGTCATCAGTGCGGATGTTATAATTTGCACCGTACAGTTTCTGAATCGCCGTAATGTCATCCAGCAGCGGCGCGGAAGCGTAGTAGCCTTTGTGATCCGCACCGGTGATTTTTTCACTCCAGTAACTCATCACACTGTACTGACGGGTATCTTCGGCATAATCCGCATCTTTATAGGAAGGACGCCCCTGACCGGCGTTATAGTTGCCCGGATGATTTAACCCGAGGGTATGACCGATTTCATGGGTAAATGTCAGGCGGCCATAGTTTCCGGTCACCGGTGTCACATTCAGCGCCCCGGGTTCTGAGCTGTACCAGGACTGGCCGGAGACATCAAAACCCCGCGAATCGGTCACCACATCACCCGAATAATCTTTGGTGTGCGGCAGCCAGGCATAGGCCTGAGTGTATTTATCATTGATATAACCAAAGGTGATATTGGTATAGATTTCCCCCCGGCCGGCATCCACTTCCTTAAAGGTAATATTTGCCACATCAGCCCATGACTGCAGTGATAAACGGGCTTGATCTTTCTGATAGTCATTAAAACCCTTCAGGCCGGTGTTTCCTGCGCCGTTATAATACATTCCCTCCCATGTCGGGAATGAATAGGTTACTTCCGCGGGCTGCCCGAGCACACCCGCGCCATTCCAGCCGGTATTGGATCTGGCAATGTAATCTCCGGCCTCAAAGGCATCATATGAAATTTTATTATTAATCCAGCGTCCGTTACCCCGCCCCGGACTGCTTAACACATCATCGATAAACGACCATCCGTCTTCCCTGCCGTATGTAGCGATACCCATAAAAATATCTCCGAATGTAATAATGAAACAGAATGAAATTTATCCTTAAACATCAGTACACAGCCGGTTTTTACCGGCCCGCACACGATAAACACATTAATTTAATTAATCTATATTCCGGAGGATAAACGCATACTAATTCTGTGATTTAGCTTTGGCAGGCGCAGGAACGGGAGAAGGTCTGTATTAATCGGGGATAAACCGAGGAAAAATAATTACATAGCGCAGGAAAATTATCAGGACAGATACAAAAAACCCGGCAACCATATGCCGGGTTTTTTATCAGAAAGCAGGGTCAGGTTCTCAGTCCGCGCCCTTTCTCAATCAGGCGCCATGTGAGCAGATAAAATACGGCAATAAACAGGCTCAGTACCCCGAGAGTGGTGGTCAGGGAGACATCACTGATACCAAGGAAACCATAACGGAAGCCGCTGATCATATAGACAATCGGGTTCAGTTTGGACACCGCCTGCCAGAACGCAGGTAACAGCGTCAGGGAGTAAAACACCCCGCCCAGGTAGGTCAGCGGCGTCAGGACAAACGTCGGGATAATGCTGATATCATCAAAGCTTTTCGCAAACAGTGCGTTAAGCAGCCCCGCCAGCGAGAACAGAATCGAAGTCATCAGCAGCGTGGCAATGATCATAAACCAGGAGTGGATCTGTAACGGCACAAAGAACAGAGATACTAATGTGACCAGGATCCCGACCAGTACACCGCGCGCCACACCACCACCGACAAACCCGGCGATAATGACATGGGTCGGCACCGGAGCCACCAGCAGTTCCTCAATACTTTTCTGGAATTTTGCCCCGAAAAAAGAAGAGGATACGTTGGCATAGGAGTTCGTAATCACTGACATCATAATCAGGCCCGGCACGATAAACTGCATGTAACCGACACCGCCCATTTCACCGATCCGGTTACCGATAAGATTACCGAAAATAATAAAATAGAGTGACATGGTGATCACCGGCGGGATCAGCGTCTGGATCCAAATCCGCATAAAACGGGTGATTTCTTTGCGCCAGATTGTTTTCAGCGCCACCCAGTACAGCGACATCATTTTGCAGCCTCCAAATCATGATTCACCAGATGCACAAATAATTCCTCCAGCCGGTTCGCTTTGTTGCGCATACTTAACACATCAATGCCCTGCGCATTCAGCTGGGCAAAAACACCGTTCAGCCCCTGTTCACGGCGGACATCCACCTCCAGCGTTGAGGTGTCAGTCAGCCGGAATGTATAACCCTCAAGCTGCGGCAGCGGGTTTTTCGAGCCCAGATCGAGGATAAAGGTTTCCGATTCCAGCTTACCGAGCAGCGCTTTCATACTGGTGTTTTCCACCAGTTCACCGTGCTGGATAATCCCGATATTGCGGCACAGCATTTCCGCTTCCTCGAGATAGTGCGTGGTGAGAATGATCGTGGTGCCCTGCGCATTCAGGGTTTTGAGGAATCCCCACATGGAGCGGCGCAGTTCGATATCCACCCCGGCGGTCGGTTCGTCGAGGATCAGCAGTTTCGGCTGATGCATCAGTGCGCGGGCAATCATCAGCCGGCGCTTCATCCCGCCGGACAGACGCATCGCGCGCTCATCACGTTTTTCCCACAAATCCAGCTGCGTTAAGTAGGTTTTCGCCCGCTCCTGCGCCAGTTTGTGCGGCACCCCGTAATAGCCCGCCTGCTGTAAGACAATCTGCAGTACGGTCTCAAACGGGTTGAAGTTAAACTCCTGCGGTACCAGGCCGAGCTGACGTTTGGCTAAAACCAGGTCGGTATCGATGTCATAACCGAACACGGAGACTTTGCCGCCGGTTTTGTTCACCAGTGAACTGATGATCCCGATAGTGGTGGATTTTCCCGCGCCGTTCGGACCCAGCAGGGCGTAGAAATCGCCGGTACTGACTTTCAGGTCAATTCCCCGTAAAGCCTGCACGCCTCCGGCATACTGCTTGGTTAATTGTGATATTTCCAGTGCATAGGTCATAACAGAAAAATACCTTTTTAATTTAGAAATTTGGGTGCAATATAAACCGAAATAATACCTGCGAACCGGAATCGGTTCTTGACAATTTGTCTTCTTTGCTGAAATTATTTAATAACAATTTATTAAAATTTAAATTTTTTATACAAAAGATTCTAGCTAAAGGATCTGCAACAGGCTATCCGTCATGATGAAAAAAATCGAAGAGCTGTTTGCCAATAACAAACAGTGGTCCGAATCTGTAAACGAAAAAGATCCGGAATTTTTCAAAGAGTTAGCACAGGCTCAAAAGCCGCGTTTTCTCTGGATCGGCTGCTCCGACAGCCGTGTTCCCGCTGAAAAACTGATCGAAGCAGCACCGGGCGATCTGTTTGTTCACCGTAATGTGGCAAACCTTGTCATCCATACCGACCTGAACTGCCTGTCCGTCATCCAGTATGCCGTGGATGTGCTCCAGGTTGAACATATTATCGTCTGCGGTCACTACAACTGCGGTGGTATTCAGGCCGCGATTGAGGGCACCGAACTGGGGCTTATCAACAACTGGTTACTGCATATCCGTGATATCTGGTATCAGCACAGCTCCCTGCTGGGCGAACTCGCACCACAGGACCGCATCAACCGTCTGTGTGAACTGAACGTGGTGGAACAGGTGTATAACCTGGGTCACTCCACCATTATGCAGGCAGCGTGGAAACGCGGCCAGCGTGTGATGATCCACGGCTGGATCTACGGGATTAACAACGGCCTGCTGCATGATCTGGATATCAGCTCTGACAGCCGCGAAAAAATGGAACTGGCTTACCGCCAGGCCGTGGCCAAACTTTCAAATATGCCGTCGTCCTGATCACCGTAAAAGCAAACGGCACCTTTGGGTGCCGTTTTTATATTCACAACCGGACACATTACTCTTCCAGCAGTGTCACATGGCCGATATACGGCAGGTGGCGGTAGCTCTGGGCGTAGTCGATGCCGTAACCGACCACAAATTTGTCTTCGATTGCGTAGCCGACCCAGTCAACCGGCACATCCACTTCACGGCGGGACGGTTTATCCAGCAGGGTGCAGATAGCCACAGAGTTCGGGCCGCGCAGAGACAGAATGTCGCGCACGCGGTGCAGTGTATTGCCGGAATCAATGATATCTTCCACGATCAGCACGTCTTTGCCGCGGATATCTTCGTCCAGGTCTTTGACAATTTTCACATCACGGGTGGACGAGGTGCCGCTGCCGTAACTGGATACCGTCATAAAATCGACTTCATGCGGAACATCAATTTTACGGCACAGGTCGGCCATAAAAATAAAAGATCCTTTCAGTAACCCGACTAAGACCAGCTCTTTGTTGCTGTGACGATAGTGTGCGGAAATTTCGCTGCCGAGATCGGCAACGCGCTGCTGAATCTCAGCTTCGGAGATCATTGTATCTAAGGTGTGTTTCTTCATGATTTTTTTGTCGTCAACGGTACGCTGTTTCAGTGGTTCGGCATTAAACCCGGTTTAATACCGGTCAGAAAGCGCGTTAGTTTAGCATACCACGGACAGATAAACAGTATCCACGCCATGACTGACGCGGATTGTCACCGGTTAATTTTACATTCAGGCAGTGACAGTAAAGCCGGTCATCATACCGGTATCTTCATGTTCCAGCAGGTGACAGTGCGCCATAAACGGATGCGCATTGGTGGCCGGATGATCGAATTTCACCAGCACTTCGCTGACATTACCTTCTATCCGCACCATATCTTTCCAGCCCTGCCGGTGGGCCGCAGGTGTACGTCCGCCCTCGCTGAGAATACGGAAACGGGTGCCGTGGATATGGAACGGGTGCAGCATCATGTCGCCGACACCGGAGATAATCCAGCGCTCCGCCTGTCCCTGTTTCACATCAAAAGCGCTTTCGGTCATGGAGAACGGGATGCCGTTGATGCTGTTGGCGTTCATCAGATCAACCTCACCGGAGCCGCAGTGGCCGCCGCGCATACCGCGTCCCATACCATTATTATTCATTCCGCCCATATGCCCGCCGCTCATATGGCCACCCATGCCGCCGTGCATGCCCATCCCGGCCATCGCCTGCGGGCCGTATTTGTCGGTCAGCATCATCATGCCCTGCATATCGAGGCGCATATCCATCATCAGACGGAACTCACGCACCGGCAGACGGGAGGTGTCGATCAGGGCAGGCATGGCGGCCAGCACATCCGGCAGCTTACCACGCGCGGCATCGAGAGTCGGGCGGATGGACAGCACCGGCAGCGGGCCGTCAAACGGTGCCAGGGTCATCCCCATCTGACGAACCGGCAAGGTGACAATATCAAAGACTTTTCCGTCCGATGTATCCACCAGCACTTCAAACCGTTCCCCCGGCAGCATCGGCAGTTCCTGCACTTTTACCGGTTCGGCCAGCAGACCGCCGTCACTGCCGACCACATACAGCGGACGTCCGTCACCGGCGGCCATCCGCAGACTGCGGGCGTTACAGCCGTTGAGCAGCCGCAGACGCAACCAGCCGCGCGGAGCCATATGCTGCGGGTAAACCGCACCGTTGGTGAGCATAGTGTCACCAAACCAGCCGACCGCCGCTGACATCACATCCAGCTGATAATCAATTTCGCCGTCTGCAGTCAGACGCTTATCCTGCAGTACCACCGGGATATCATCAATGCCCCACTCCCCCGGCAGACCGGTTGAGGCGGTATTGTCATCCTCAATCAGCACCAGCCCGGCCAGTCCCATCGCGACCTGATGACCGGTTTTGCCATGGGTGTGCGGGTGGAACCAGCAGGTGGCTTCCGGCTGATCCGGCGTGAAACTGACCGTGCGGGTGCCGCCCGGGGCGATAATGGCCTGCGGCCCGCCATCCTGCTCTCCGCTGATCTCCAGACCGTGCCAGTGAACCGTGGTCGCTTCCGGCAGTTTATTGACGATATCCACCGTCACCGGTTTACCGCGCCGCAGTTTCAGTGCCGGGCCCAGTAAATCACCGTTATATCCCCAGGTTTGGGTGGTTTTGCCGGGAATAAACGCCATTTTCCCCTGCTGAATATTCAGGGTGATTTTTTGGGCATTATCCGCTGTTAACAGGGGCGGAATACCGAGAGCCGGGCGTTCCTGTGCCGCAAAAGCAAACCGGCTCCATGCCGGCAGCATCGTGGCAGCACCTAGGAATGCGCTATATTTCAAAAAATCGCGTCGTTGCATGATATGCTTCCTTTATCATCAGTGGTGATATGCTATGACAAAATGATTGGGTTCTGTTATAGCGCAGGCTAAACCCTGCCCTAAGGGCAAGGTCAATGTATTCCCTTCTCCGGAATAAGGGCTTTACACCACTTTAGTCAGCGGATGACATTCGCGACAAAACTATTAAAATCTTCACATAAACTGACAGGCGCCACCGGTAAACTACTTACTATGAAAATATTCATTCACGCTTTATTCAGCTGTGCCCTGCTGCTTTCCCTGCCCGCGAAAGCGCTGACGCCGTCACAGGCTGAAGACCTCGCCGGACTGACTGCGGTTTTTATTTATCTGAAAAATGATTGCGGCTACGGGGATTTACCGAATGCCCGCATCGAAAAAGCGATCTTACTGTTTGCCAAAAGTAACCGCTGGGATATGAGCAATTATGATACCCGGCAGATGGCGGAAATGAATAAAGAGAACTATTTCGACATCAAACATATAAAGCTGCCGGAAAACTACAAATGCACCGCACTGGCCCGTGATTCACTGCCGTTGCTTGCCTATGTGAAATAATTTACCTGCAACCGAATCGGTTAAGCGGTAAAAAAACAGCCGGGGAGCGGATTTCTGTATGAATATCCTCGATTATCACCCGCTATATTGATATAACCTCTGTCAATAATTGATCCCTTTCTGCTGATAATACGCTGTCCGGACATGATAAAAATAGCGCTCATCGATGACCATGTAGTTGTGCGATCCGGTTTCGCCCAGCTCCTGACACTGGAGCCGGATATTACCATCGCCGGACAATATGCCAGTGCCGCGGAAGCCTGGCCCGCACTGACCCGTCCGGATATTGATGTGGTGATCATGGATATTTCCATGCCGGATGAAAACGGATTACAGCTGCTCGCCCGCCTGCGGGAGCGCAAAACCTCCTTCCGTACCATCATTCTCAGTATTTATGATACCCCGGCCTTTGTGCAGAGCGCGCTGGACGCCGGTGCCAGTGCGTATCTCACCAAACGCTGCGGCCCGGAAGAGCTGGTTCAGGCGGTGCGTTCCGTGCATCAGGGCGGCTGCTATCTGTGTGCGGATGCCATGCGCGCGCTGCGTCAGTCACCACCGGAAAACCGGGCGCTGGAAGAGCTGACCCCGCGTGAACGTGAGGTGTTTGATCTGCTGGTGGCCGGGATGAGTGTGAGGGCGATTGCGGATAAACTCGAACTCAGCCATAAAACTGTGCATGTCCACCGCGCCAATGTGCTGGGCAAACTGCAGTGCGACAGCACGATCGATCTGGTTCATTTTGCCCTGGCGCACCACCTTATCGCGGGACAATAGGCCATGAGGCGCGGCGCTCGTCTGCTGTTACAGTCGGTATTTCTGCTGTTTACCTATTCCCTGACCTGGATTGGTCTGTGGATCATCGGTTTTTACCTCAGTCAGAACAGTGTGCTGTCAGCGTTTTTTCTGCCGGAAGGATTGCGGCTGGCGCTGATGATCCTGCTGTGGCGGCGCTTCTGGCCGACCCTGCTGCTGGCGGAGCTGCTGCTGAATATCTGGCTGGCACAGGAACAATTGCTGTCACAGCCGGTGATCCTGCTGTCGCCGCTGCTGAGTCTTATCACCGCCTTTATTATCCAGACCACCTGGTGGCGCTACACCCTTTACTGGCAGCGCCTGTTACTGCTGATCACCGGTGTCGGTATCAACAGCCTGCTGCATACCCTGGTGTTCAGTCTGCTGACGCCGCTGAGTGTGACTCAGATTTTCCTCACCACGCTGACCGGCGGTATCCTTCTGACACCGTTTGTCTATCTGATCTATGAATATCTCCATGAACAGCATTTCCGCCTGATCCTGGATTACGGCACGCCGGATCCGCAGCTGCGCACGTCGCTGCTGATGTGGTGTTTTCTGTTCTGCCTGGCCGGGCTCAGTGCCCAGCTCTTTTTTACCCCGGAAATTGAGCGCCTGCTGGTGCTGCTGGTGTTTATCCCCAATGTCTTTATGGCCTACCGCTACGGCTGGCAGGGCGGCGTGCTCTCTGCCCTGCTCGGCAGTCTGATCATCACCTTTGCCCGCCAGTTTAACGGCGCATTTGCCGATTTACAGGAATTGCAGATGTTTATGAGCACCCAGGCACTGATTGGTATCGGCCTCGGGATTGCCATCAGCCGTCAACAGCAACTGTCACGTAATTTACAGCGCTACCGCGAACGGCTGGAGCAGGAATTACAGGCGCGGCGTGACCTGATGCAGCAACTGGTGCATACGGAAGAGGATGTCAAAAAAGCGATTGCCCGCGAACTGCATGATGAAATCGGCCAGAACATCACGGCGATTCAGATCCAGTCGATGCTGGTCAGAAAAACCGCGCCGGATCCGCAAAGCAGCCGTGCGGCAGCACAAATCAATGAACTGGCACAGAAAATTCATCAGTCCACCCGCCAGCTTTTACGGGAACTGCGTCCGCCGGTGCTGAGTGAAATGTCTCTTGAAAATGCACTGCGCCATCTGATTACGGAATTTGCGTTCGGGGAAAACGGCATTCAGTGCGAGTTTCATTATGAACTGAAACAGCCGCCGGAAAATGAAACTGTGCTGTTCACGCTTTACCGGCTTGTACAGGAATTGTTAAATAATATCAGTAAGCATGCCGGAGCCACCCACATCCTCATCATACTGAGACAGCAACGTGACACGATACAGCTCCATGTCTCTGATAACGGTATCGGTATCCCGGAGAGCAAACGCCGCGGCGGCTTTGGTCTGCGCGGTATTGAGGAACGGGTCAGGGCACTCGGCGGCGACTGGACACTGACCACCACCGGCGGGACCCGGATTATTGTTAACCTGCCCACATTTTCTGATGAAAATCACGAAAACTAAGACTTATTCCTAGTCATCTACTACCTTCTCTCATCCTTTTTATTGACAGATTGATTACATTTACAGCCTGAACGGGACATAACGTAATGGCCGGAAAACAGACCAAAACCATGGATAAAACCTATCGATTCTGGCGCAATAAACTGATGTTATCGATGATAATCGGTTACGCCACGTTTTATCTGACCCGCAAGAGCTTTAACTTTGTGATGCCGGTGATGCAGACAGAACTGCATCTCGATAAAAGCGATATCGGCCTGATAGCGACCGCATTTTACCTGAGTTACGGCATCTCAAAATTTGTATCGGGGATTTTCCACGATATCACCGGTTACCGCTGGTTTATGGGCGCCGGGCTGTTTATGACCGGCGTGCTGAATATTGTCTTTGCCTGGTGCCTGTCATTTCCTGCCCTGCTGATTGTCTGGACACTGAACGGGTTTTTCCAGGGCTGGGGCTGGCCGCCGTGCGCGCGCATCCTGACACACTGGTATTCGCGCAATGAACGCGGCTTCTGGTGGGGATTGTGGAATATCTCCATCAGCCTCGGCGGCATTACCCTGCCGCTGCTGACCGCCTGGCTGGCAACCCGTTACAGCTGGCAGACCGCCCTGATAGTGCCGGGCATTATCGGGATGGTGACCGGCCTGTGGCTGTGCAGCCGGTTACACGGCACGCCACAGGAGGAAGGATTACCGACTGTCGGACAATGGCGGCATGACCCGTCAGAACTGCGTCAGGAGCAGTTATCCCCGCCGCTGCCGATGCGGGTGATCCTGAAAGAGACAATTTTATGTAACCGGATGATCTGGTTACTCGGTTTCTCCTACATTCTCGTTTATCTCATCCGGATGGCGATCAATGACTGGGGAAACCTGTGGTTATCCGAAACACACGGCAGCAATCTGCTCAGTGCCAATGCCACATTGTCACTGTTTGAACTGGGCGGTTTGCTGGGTGCGGTCTGTGCGGGCTGGGGGTCGGATATTTTATTCCGTGGTCAGCGCGCCCCGATGATTCTGCTGTTTTCCCTCGGCCTGTTTATTGCTGTCAGCGCCCTGTGGTTAATACCGATTCATCACTACGGACTGCTGGCGGCGTGTTTCTTCAGTACCGGCTTTTTTGTATTCGGGCCGCAAATGTTAATCGGACTGGCGGCGACAGAATATTGCCATAAAAAAGCCGCCGGTACGGTAACGGGTTACCTTGGTCTTTACGCCTACTTAGGGGCGGCAATGGCCGGGTGGCCGCTCGCGCAGGTCATGGCACATTACGGCTGGCAGGGCATGTTTACCCTGCTGACCAGTGCCGCGGCACTGACGGGATTACTGCTGATGCCGCTGCTGATAGCTAATGTCAGCAAGCGGGAACATCTGGCAGGCTCTGTTTCACTCTCCGATGACAGAACCCTATAATAAGGAATGAACTGATAATGAAACTCAAGACCCTCTCTGCTCTCGCTGCCGCCGGTTTATCACTGGCTGCTGTTACCACATCCGCTAATGCCGCCGGTCGTCTGGTGGTTTACTGCAGCGCGACCAACGCCATGTGTGAAGCTGAAACACAGGCTTTCGCCAAAAAATACGATGTGAAAACCACATTTGTCCGTAACGGTTCCGGCAGCACCCTGGCCAAGATCGAAGCGGAAAAACGTAACCCGCAGGCTGACGTCTGGTACGGCGGTACATTAGATCCGCATTCACAGGCGGGTGAGATGGATCTGCTGGAGGCGTACAAATCCCCGAATTTAGATCAGATCATGCCGCAGTTCCGTGATCCGGCCAAACGCAAAGGCAACTACTCTTCTGCGGTTTATGTCGGCATCTTAGGTTTTGGTGTGAACAAAGATCGTCTGAAAGAGAAAGGCCTGCCAATCCCGACCTGCTGGAAAGATCTGACCAAGCCGGAATACAAAGGTGAAATCCAGATTGCTGACCCGCAGAGCTCCGGTACGGCTTACACTGCGCTGGCGACATTTGACCAGCTGTGGGGCACCGATCAGGCATTCGATTACCTGAAAAAACTCAACAGCAATATCTCCCAGTACACCAAATCCGGTATTGCCCCTGCGCGTAACGCCGCCCGTGGTGAATCCGCTATCGGTATCGGCTTCCTGCACGACTATTCCCTGGAAGTGGAAAACGGTGCACCGCTGGAGTTAATTTCCCCGTGTGAAGGAACCGGTTATGAAATCGGTGGTATCAGTATCCTGAAAAATGCCCGTAACATGGACAACGCCAAACTGTTCGTGGATTTCGTGCTGTCCAAAGAAGCCCAGGAAATCAGCTGGAAAGAGGGTAAATCTTACCAGATCCTGACCAATACCACGGCTGAATCCTCACCAATGTCACTGAAACTCTCTGATCTGAAACTGATCAACTACGATATGGATAAATACGGTGATGCTGAAACCCGTAAGAATCTGATCAACAAGTGGGTCACCGAAGTCAAAATGAGTAAGTAATGTTGTCTGCCGCGCGGTGTTCTGCCGCGCGGTCTTGTTTTTATTATAATAATTATATTGTCTTGTCTCATTCTCCTGAATGAAGACGGGCAAGGGAGATTCTTTAATGTCTGAAACCCTGACTCTGCCTTCAAAACAGGGACGGGATTCCATCTTCTTATGGCTGCTGATCGCGTGGCTGGGCTTTGCCCTGCTGCCGTCCTGGAGCCTGGATTATGGTTTAACCGACTCCACATCAGATGAAATTCTTGCCGCTTACGGCTGGCACGGGCTGAATGTCAGCTGGCTCTGGTATCTGCTGCCGTCAGTACTGTTTTTCCGCTCACTGACACCGGCTTCCCGCGACCAGCGCGGACGTCACTATACCGATATTGCGATCGCCGTTCTGACGGCAGTGGTGGCGGTTGTCAGCGCCGTATGGGAAGGGAAAGGTCTCGGCTATTCCGCCATTGTGCTGTTTATCTCGCTCGGCATGATTATGACCCTCGCCCTCAAACGCCTGGAGTGGCTGGGCGGCGACCAGTTTGTTATCGGCTCACTGATTGCGGTGGTCGGGCTGATTGCGCTGTTTATTGTATTCCCGAGTATCGCGATTTTTATCCCGATGTTCACCGACAATAACGGGGATTTCGCGCCGTTCGCATTTGTATCGATTCTCACACAGTCCCATATTGTGCAGGTCATCTGGAACTCCGTGATACTCTCACTGGCAGTCGGTGCGGGCTGTACCTTCTTCGGTCTGATTCTGGCGATTTATACCAGCCGTATCGCAAAACGTTCGGCAATTATCGGCCGTGTGTTCTCCATCCTGCCGATTGTCACCCCGCCGTTTATTGTCGGCCTGGGTGTCACCCTGATGATGGGACGTTCCGGTTATGTGACCGAATTCCTCGCCACGTATGCGGGGCTGGAAAACACCAACTGGCTGTACGGCTTTACCGGGATCTGGCTGGCCCAGGTGCTCGCCTTTACGCCGATGTCCTTTATGATCCTCGACGGTGCCATCAAAACCATTCACCCGTCGCTGGAAGAAGCGTCTTACACCCTGCGCGCCAACCGTTTCCAGACGTTCTTCAACGTCTTTATGCCGCTGCTGAAACCGGCGCTGGCTAACGCCTTCCTGATTGTGATTGTACAGTCACTGGCAGACTTCAGTAACCCGCTGGTCCTCGGCGGTAACTTTGACGTGCTTGCCACCCAGATTTACTTCTATATCACCGGCTCCCAGCTCGATTATCAGGCGGCCAGTACCCTCGGCGCCTCCCTGCTGGTCTTCTCGCTGCTGGTCTTCTGTGTGCAGTATATGTGGATCGGCAAACGTTCTTATGTCACGGTGTCCGGTAAATCTTACCGCGGTGATGTACAGCCGCTGCCTGCCGCGCTGGTTGCGTTTGTCACCACCTTCCTCACCATCTGGGTTGTCTTCAACCTGGTACTGTACGGCAGCATCTTCTACGGCAGCTTTACCGTGAACTGGGGCGTGGATTACACCTTAACCCTGGATAACTTTATCAAGCTGTTCGGTCAGGGCATGAATGACGGCGCATGGCCTTCACTGCTCGATACCCTGCTCTACGCCGGGATTGCCGCACCAATCACCGCCGTGCTCGGCCTGCTGATCGCCTACATTGTGGTGCGCCAGGAATTCCGCGGCAAAAAGACCATCGAATTTACCACGATGCTCTGCTTCGCGGTGCCGGGAACCGTGGCGGGTGTGTCTTACATCCTCGCCTTTAACGATTCTCCGTTCTATTTAACCGGGACGGCGGCAATCGTGATTATCTCCATGACGATGCGAAATGTGCCGGTCGGGATCCGTGCCGGTATCGCCGGTCTGGGGCAAATCGACAAATCCCTGGACGAGGCGTCACTCAGCCTGCGTGCCGGTTCGATGCGGACAATCTTCCACATCCTGCTGCCGCTGCTGCGTCCGGCGATTCTGTCGGCACTGATTTACAGCTTTGTCCGCGCCATCACCACGGTCAGTGCCATTGTGTTCCTCGTGACACCAGACACCCGTGTGGCAACCGCCTATATTCTGAACCGCGTGGAAGACGGCGAGTACGGCGTGGCCATTGCCTATGGCTCAATCCTGATCGTCGTGATGCTGGCGATTATTTTCCTGTTCGACTTTTTGATTGGCGAAGCCCGTGTTTCACGTTCCAAAGCCAAAAATGCACAGTAATCATGGAGTAACCGACATGACACAACAAAGTTTTGTTGAATTAAAAAATGTGACTAAACGCTTTGGCACCAACACGGTCATCGACGATTTAAGTCTTTCTATTCCGGCGGGCAGCATGGTCACCCTGCTCGGCCCGTCCGGCTGCGGAAAAACCACCGTGCTGCGTCTGGTGGCGGGGCTGGAAAAACCGACCGAAGGTAAGATGTTCATTGACGGCGAAGATGTCACAGACCGTTCCATCCAGCAGCGTGATATCTGTATGGTGTTCCAGTCTTACGCGCTGTTCCCGCATATGTCCCTCGGCGATAACGTCGGTTACGGGCTGAAAATGCTGGGCCGCCCGAAAGCGGAAGTGAAAGAGCGGGTGGAGGAAGCACTGGAGCTGGTGGATCTGGCCGGATTCGCGGATCGCTTTGTCGATCAGATCTCCGGTGGTCAGCAGCAGCGTGTTGCACTGGCCCGTGCCCTGATCCTCAAACCGAAAGTGCTGTTATTTGATGAGCCACTGAGTAACCTCGATGCCAACCTGCGCCGCAGCATGCGGGAAAAAATCCGTGAATTGCAGCAGAAGTTTAATATCACCTCTCTGTATGTGACCCACGACCAGAGCGAGGCCTTTGCGGTCTCGGATATGGTACTGGTGATGAACAAAGGGAAAATTATGCAGCTGGGATCGCCGCAGGAGCTGTATCGTCAGCCTGCCTCGAAGTTTATGGCGAGCTTTATGGGTGATGCCAATATCTTCCCGGCGACACTGACCGGTGATGCCGTTGAGATTTTCAGCTACCGCCTGCCGCGTCCGCCGCAGTTCGTCACGGACAAAAGCAGCGTTACTGTCGGTGTCCGTCCGGAGGCCATTACCCTGAGTTTGCTGGGTGATGAGAGCCAGCGCTGCACCGTGTCTCATGTGGCCTATATGGGGCCGCAGTATGAAGTGACCGTCGACTGGCACGGCCAGTCCATGCTGCTGCAGATTAATGCCACACAATTGCAGCCGTCTGTCGGCGACAGTCTGTTCCTGCAAATCCACCCTTACGGTATGTTTATTCTGCCGGAAGAGCAGTAATTTTCCCCTGAAATACAAAACCGCTTCCTCACGGAAGCGGTTTTTTGTGTTGCTCACACTGCCCGGTCAATTATTTTTTATAGCTGTAACCGGCTGAGAAATTCTCACGCGCCTGCTCCTGAGCGGCATCGAAGAAGGTTGCCACCTCTTCTGCTGTCTGTTTCGGCAGCTTTTTCGCCGCTTTCTGAATACGGCGCAGTGCTTCTGTCGCATCAGAACGGATTTTGTCGGTATTCTGCTGTGTCAGCTTACCAAAGCGTTTTTTCACATCGCCGTTGATAATCACCGTATCCACACCGGATGATGTGGTCTGCAGAACCACTGAGCCCGCCGGATAACTGGACGGTACGAAGGCTTCTTTCTGGGAAACGATAATAATATCCGCTTTTTTACCTTTGGTAATCGAGCCGATCTCTTTCTCCATCCCCATCGCTTCCGCACTGCCGTGTGTTGCCCAGGTCAGCGCATCGCGCACACTCAGGTCAATTTTGGTGGTGGTTTTGCCGGTGCGGTTTGCTTCTGCTTCGCTGTCCATACAACGCTGGAACTGAAGACCCAGACGCATCTGCGAGAACAGGTCACCGGAGCCGACACAGACAATATCGCTGCTCAGGCCGGGTTTAAAACCGTGGTCAAGACTGGCGCGGAACGGCGGACGCCCCATCCCCATCTGCATTTCAGTTTCCGGCGCGATAGAGACTTTACCGCCGGTCTCTTTCAGGATTTTCCACTCGCTGTTATCCAGCGAAGTACAGTGAATGTGGAGATGGCCGGGCTTCAGCAGATTATTGTGTTTCAGCTCATGTAACCCTTTCAGCAGAATGGATTTTTCTGCCGCACCGGTATGAGATGCCACAAAGATACCCAGGTCATTGGCCAGCTCAATCTCTTTCGCGGTATGCGCAAACGGAATGGTACCGAAATCACTCAGCAGCACACCCATCTGGTTCAGGGTTTTATTACCGGAACCATAATATTGCTGATGAATATTTTTCATCACATCCAGGCGCTGCTGATGGCTGCGGAACCGGTTACTGCCTTTATAATCATAGGCCTGCATACCATAAGCATAGATACTGCGGATCCCGGAGGCACGCAGGGATTCAATCGCCGCCGGCGCATGATCCGGTGAGTTAACACAGTCACAGCAGTCAAGAATGGTGGTTACCCCAGCATTCAGTGCCTCAACCGATCCCACCAGTGCCGCCATGCGGATATCTTCCGGCTCCATGACTGAACCGATGCCGTAGAAAGTAGAGCCGAGGAAACCGGCCAGTGACATATCCGCGGAGATCCCGCGCAGCAGTGACATCCAGGTATGACGGTGGCTGTCGATAATCCCCGGCAGGATAATACCGCCGTCCGCATCAATCAGCTCCGCATCAACCCCGGCAAATTTGGACACCGGGCCGACATCGACGATTTTATCGCCGTCAACCAGCACCGCACCGTCTTCAATATCACCATACTGCTCATCCATAGTGATAAGATAGCCGTTATAAATCAGCTTCTTACGCTTATCTGTTTTGATATAACTTTTATTTTTATCATCTGCCCCTGTCAGCACGGCATTGCCACCTGCTAATGCAGAATGGCTGCCGAGCGCACCGGCCGCCAGCCCCATTGTGCCGAGACCGGCATTTTTCAGGAAAGATCGTCTTGAAGGATCCTGCGCTTTTTCTGTCATTTGATTATTACTCCTCACACGGTTAACAGACACCATAAGTGTACTAATTAGTACGGTTTTTAAAGTCTAACAAGACTCATTTGTATTAACCAGTACATATTGTGTGATTTCCTGAATTGACAGATACCGGGCACAGTTTTTGTTGTGATCTTTTTTTATACTGGCAAACTTATTTTTTGCATGAATATCAGGGAAGAAACCATAATGCGCCTGTCTCATTCATTTCTCAGGGGAACCGTTGTACTGCTGCTGTGCGGGATGTTAAGCGGCTGCGGGGTGTTTTATGGTGCCATGTGCGGCGGTATGGCTATATTTACGCCGTCAGAATCGGTGACCAAAATCCCG
The DNA here is from genome assembly GCF_022819185.1 of Morganella sp. HSTU-ASny43. Lineage (NCBI taxonomy): Bacteria > Pseudomonadati > Pseudomonadota > Gammaproteobacteria > Enterobacterales > Morganellaceae > Morganella > Morganella sp. HSTU-ASny43. The sequence goes on along the minus strand of NZ_WSPG01000002.1, from coordinate 163,171 downwards.
GCACCGGATGCGGTGACCGGTCAGCCGTATGAGCAAACGATTGAAATCACCCGGCACGCAGGAATGATCCCGTTTTATGTCAGTGAGAAACCGGACTGGATGACGGTCACACTGATGTCAAAAAATGAGGCCGGGGAATGGATACCGCTTATCACCGGTGAGGAGTGGCAGACACGGGTGATGAAAGCCGATCAGCGCCCGCTGATCGCTGCCCGTTTGCAGGGAACACCGGCGGAGCGCGGGAAAGTCAGGGTAAATATCAAAGGAATGTCTTACCGCAACATGTGCGGAAACTCAGACCCGGTCTATTCTGTGCGGCTGACCGTGAAAAAAGCGGAGTAATTACTTACTCCGCCGTTCCTGAATATACAGCACCACTGACGGCACGCTCTGAATAATCAGCATGCGGAGAATATGGTTAAGCATGACAAAACCCGCATCTATCCCCATCGCAATTGCGGCGAATGTCATGGCTTCCATGCTGCCGGGCGCCCAGGAGAGCAGCAGCATCGGGAAGGAAAAACCGGTCAGGTGAGACGCCCCGAATGCAATCAGTGCAGTCAGCACAATATTGATCAGCACCACCTGCGCGGACGTCACCATATTGCGCAGCAGTGACCTCAGCGGAAACAGAACAAAATAGCTCCCGATATACATGCCGATCAGCGTCATACTGATATCATTCAGCGGCAGCGGGAAAACAATGTAAGTACTCACCATGCTCTGTACCGCAATCGCCGTGCCCAGTGATGTCAGCATAAACGGTGCCGGGACATTGATTTTTTCCAGCGCTTTGCCGGACAAATACCCGCACACCACAATCACCAGCAGCCACAGCACGGACACCAGACTCTGCGGCGGAATATCCGCAGGCGGCGGGACAGGATGATCACTGCCGACCACCACACCCGCCAGCATAATCAGAATAATCAGGCGGATAGTATGAGAAATCACTACCTTCTGCGGCGGTGTACCGGTGTGATCCATCAGCGCCAGAATTGCCGCCATTGCCCCCGGCACCGCTCCCAGCAGAGATTCCTGAACTGACCACCCCACCCGTTTGCGGAACCAGAGAAAACTGACGGTAAACTGCACCGCCAGACACGACACCATGATGAGCATAATCAGCAGAAGATGATCAAACTGACTGAGATCGACACGGGTAAACATCAGCCCGACGGATGTTCCGAGCACCATCTGAACAAAGGTTAATGTTCCCTTAGGAATAGTGAGCGAAACATTGAAACGGTGCGCAATAATAATCAGAATGATGGGGCCGAACATCAGCGCCATCGGCACGTTCAGGTATGCCAGCAATAATCCGGCCGCAAAACAGGCCGAAACCCCTGCTGCAGTTTTGATAATATTCATATTGTTATAATGTCAGCCGGTTGCCGGAACAGAAAATCAGTCTATCACCGGAATCAATTAATTACAGGGGATATAATTATGCGCGTAACTTTCTCACCGTCAGAGGCGGAAATCAGTGTGGTGCACGGAAGATAAGAGAACAGCCGTGATTACGGCTGCTCATCCTGTTGTGCCCGGCTGTCCGCCATGGCCTGATTCAGAATCGCTTTTGCCATCCACTGGGTAATATCGATGACTTCACCGTCATTCATCTTCCAGATATCTTTCATCACCAGGAACACTTCCGAACCGTACACCAGCGAAAATGCGCGGATCACTTTATCCAGTGTTTCCTGATCCACATGCGCCTTCAGCGGCTCGGTGACATTAGCCAGAATCGCCTTGCGGTGCCCTCTGACCAGTTTTTTCTCATCATTAGTCTGGGATTTGGCCGAAGCCGAGCGATCCTGCGCCCACTGCTGCAACGACACATACAATGCCGCACGCAGTGCACCTTCGTGGCGGAACATCTGCGGATAAGCGAAAGCCAGCAATTGCTCCATGCGGTCGCGGGTTTCCGGGCTGTCGGAGCGCCAGGTCAGAATCGGGCCGAGGCTCGCATCCACGGTGGCGGCGATCAAATCACTTTGTGTCGGAAAATAGCGGTAAGCCGTTGCCCGTGACACACCGGCTTCCGCTGCCAGTTCAGAGACTGACGGCATCGCGCCCTGTTCAAACAGTGCCAGCGCGGTATTAACCAGCAGATTAAATGTCCGCTTCCGTGTGCCGGAGTAAAGTGCCCCATCATCAGTACAGGCCATAACTGATTTTCCTTTAACAATTTTCTGTGAATTTTGCGCGGCTATCTTACACAACATCCCCGCCGGCAACACCCTTATGGTGTTTTTTTTATCAAAAAACTGATTTAAAGATAGACAAATTGAGATGCATGTCTCAAAATCAGCCAAACAAAATGATACTACAGTCTCATTCTGGTTATGATGCGTTATCAGACATCCGATATCCCTTTGAGGTTAACCATGAACAGCAATAAAGGCGCTGTCTATATCGCCACAACGCTCGATACCAAAAGTGATGAGATTTTTTATGTCAGTGAGCTGATCCAGCGCACCGGCCTGGCTGTAAAGACTGTGGATTTAACCACAAAACCCGGTCAGCTGACCCGGGAAGCGGATGTCTGCGCCCGCGACGTCGCCGCCTGTCACCCTGACGGCGAAAGCGCGGTTTTCTGCGGCGACCGCGGCCGTGCTATCGCGGCAATGGCTGTCGCCTTTGAACGTTTCCTTGCAAAACAAAATGATATTGCAGCACTTCTCGGTTTGGGCGGATCCGGTGGAACGGCACTGATTACACCAGCAATGCAATCCCTGCCTGTCGGCATCCCTAAACTCATGGTTTCCACCATGGCCTCCGGTGATATTTCCGGCTATATCGGCGCAAGCGATATTGCCATGCTCTACTCTGTCACTGATGTCTCCGGCCTGAACCGAATTTCACGTAAAGTTCTCCGTAATGCGGCTAACCAGATTGCCGGGGCGGTTTACTTCTGTCAGGAAGAGCAGGTTACTGATAAACCCGCCATTGCCCTGACTATGTTCGGCGTCACCACACCGTGTATCCAGCAAATCAGCAAAGAACTGGAAGCGGATTACGATTGTCTGGTCTTTCATGCGACCGGCAGCGGCGGTAAAGCGATGGAGAAACTGGCGGATGACCACCTGTTCGACAGTATCCTTGACCTGACCACCACGGAAGTGTGTGACTATCTTTTCGGCGGTGTTCTGGCCTGTGATGAAGACCGTTTCGGCGCCATTGCCCGCTCACAGACGCCGTATATCGGCTCCTGCGGCGCACTGGATATGGTCAATTTCGGCCGCCCGTCCACCGTACCGGAAAAATACGCCGATCGTCAGTTTTATCATCACAACGCCCAGGTCACCCTGATGCGTACCACCCCGGAAGAAAATGCACAGATGGGGCGCTGGATTGCGGAAAAACTCAACCAGTGTCACGGCGATGTCATTTTTATCATTCCGGAAGGCGGTTTCTCCGCCCTCGATGCTGAAGGTATGCCGTTCTGGTCGCCGGATGCGGACCGCGCCTTTATTGAGGCGTTCGAAACTCATTATAAACAAACAGAAAAACGTATTTTACGCAAATGCCCGTATCACATTAATGACCCGGAATTTACCCGTTTTGTCATTAATCAACACCAGCAATTACGGGCGAAATAAGGAGACACAAGATGCCACTTTCCCGTGACACATTACTGAAAAAATTCAATGACATGATTTCACGCGGCGAGCCGATTATCGGCGGCGGTGCCGGTACCGGTCTGTCAGCAAAATGTGAGGAAGCCGGCGGTATCGATCTCATCGTTATCTATAACTCCGGCCGTTACCGCATGGCAGGACGCGGCTCACTGGCCGGTCTGCTGGCTTACGGTAATGCCAACGAAATCGTCATGGATATGGCAAAAGAAGTGCTGCCGGTCGTGAAACATACGCCGGTTCTGGCGGGTGTCAACGGCACGGATCCGTTCTGTCAGTTTGATAAATTCCTGGACGATATCAAAGCCACCGGGTTTTCCGGCGTGCAGAACTTCCCGACAGTCGGCCTGATCGACGGTAAATTCCGCGCCAATCTGGAAGAAACCGGCATGGGTTATGCGCTGGAAGTGGAGATGATCCGCAAGGCACATGAAAAAGATCTGCTGACCACACCGTATGTCTTCAGTCGTGAAGATGCCATTGCCATGACCGGAGCCGGTGCGGATATTCTTGTGCCGCATATGGGTCTGACCACCGGCGGTAATATCGGGGCGGAAACCGCCACCACGCTGGATGACTGTGTTGAGATGATCAATGACTGGGCGAAAGCGGCCAAAGCTGTCCGTCCGGATATTATTGTATTGTGTCACGGCGGCCCTATCGCGACCCCGGAAGATGCACAATACATTTTAGATCGCTGCCCGGACTGCCACGGTTTTTACGGTGCCAGTTCCATGGAGCGTTTACCGACAGAAGTGGCATTAAAAGCCACCACAGAAGCGTTTAAAAATATAACAAGATAATTAAATTATTTATTTTTTAAGTCAACACCGGGTGCCTGCAATATATATTGCAGGCATTTTTTATATCAAAAATCCGCCCTCATGAGTCAGCGGACAGGATCATTAATCTCAACAATCCTGCCGCTTACGTAATGGCTTACCGGTAAACCGGCAACAGGCTGAAACTCGACAAAATATGTACCACCGCGTTCAGTACCCCGAAGCCCAGGATCAGCCAGATCATGGGCTCACCGCCCCAGACCCGGAACTGCGGGCTGCCGAAGCGTTTACGGGATGCACGGGCCAGCAGTGCCGGGACAATAGCCGCCCAGACCGTCGCCGCCAGACCGGCAAAACCGATGGCGTAAATAAAACCGTTCGGATAGATCAATCCGCCCAGCATCGGCGGGATAAAGGTGACCCCGGCGGTTTTCAGGCGGCCAATTTTGCTGTCATCAAATTTGAACAGATCCGCCAGATAATCAAACAGCCCCAGCGTCACCCCGAGGAACGAACTGGCCACCGCAAAGTTCGAGAACACAATCAGCAGCAGCTCCAGTCCCCGGCTGTGCAGTACACCGCTCAGCGCCTGAACCAGCACATCAATATTACCGCCCTTCTCCGCAATCGGAATAAAGTCCGGACGCGGAATATTCCCCATCGTGCCGAGCATCCAGATGATATAGAGCACCAGCGCCATCAGTGTGCCGATTGTCAGACAGCGGCGGATCTTACCGGGCTCTTTGCCGTAATATTTCATCAGGCTCGGCACATTACCGTGGAACCCGAAAGAGGCCAGGCAAAACGGCAGGGTAAACAACACATAAGGCAGATAAGAAGCATCCGGCTGTGCCACGTTCAGTAATACCGCCGGTTTCACATTCCACAGCAGACCGCCGAATGTCATAAAGAATGTCAGGATTTTGGCACCGAGCACAATCGTCGTCATCCGGCTGACCGCTTTGGTGCTCAGCCAGACAATAAAGGCAACCGCCAGGGCAAACAGAAATCCGCCCAGGCGCGCCGGAAGCGTGATCCCCGCCTGTGCAAAGGTGTGGCTCAGCACCGATCCGCTGGCGGAAATATAGGCATAAGTCAGAATATACAGGACGAACGCAATGGTCAGGCCGTTAATAATATTCCAGCCGTTTCCCAGCAAATCGCGGGTGATCGTGTCGAAACTGGAACCAATCCGGTAATTCAGGTTGGCTTCGAGGATCATTAATCCCGAGTGCAGCATACAAAACCAGGTGAATACCAGTGCTGCAATCGACCAGAAAAACCATGCACCGGACATTACCACCGGCAGGGAAAACATCCCCGCACCAATGATAGTTCCGCCGATAATCATTGCTCCGCCGAATACGGACGGCGAAACAGAGGACGCAGGAACAGTAGCCATAAGAGTACCTCTGGTGGCTTAGTATTACCATTATGTTTGAAATCAGGAGGATGCAGCGCATCCTCCTGTAAGACGACAGGGTTACATGACAGGTTTCAGGCGGGCGACAAAGTGACGCAGAACCGGTGGTTCATAGGTGAATGTCAGCCCTTTGATATCCGCCGCTTTCTCTTTCAGCCGGATAAAGGCATCCGCGATATAATCCATATGGTCATTGGTATAGACACGGCGCGGAATTGTCAGGCGCAGAAGCTCCATCGGTGACGGCTTCTGAATACCGGTTTCCGGGTCACGCCCCAGCAGCAGAGAACCAATTTCCACCCCGCGGATGCCGGATTCCAGGAACAGCTCATTGTTCAGGGCATGCGCCGGGAACTGATCGCCCGGGATATGCGGCAGCATTTTCTTCGCATCGACAAAGACCGCGTGGCCGCCGACCGGATACTGGATCGGGATCCCCGCTTCGCGCAGGCGCTCTCCCAGATATTCCACCTGGGTGATACGGTAGCGGAGATAATCCTCATCCATCCCCTCTTCCAGCCCGATAGCCAGCGCCTCCATATCACGTCCGGCGAGACCACCGTAGGTGACAAAGCCTTCCATCGGCACACAGCGGGTGCGCACTTCGTTAAACAGATCTTCGTCATCACGGAAACAGCACAGACCACCGATATTCACCAGTGAGTCCTTTTTCGCCGACATTGTCAGCATATCGCCGTATTTATACATCTCTTTGACGATCTCTTTCACCGACTTATCCGCATAGCCTTTTTCGCGCTGTTTGATAAACCAGGCGTTTTCACAGAAACGGGCGGAATCAATCACCACCGGAATATCATGCTTTTTGGCAATGTCATACACGGCTTTCATATTTGCCAGTGATATCGGCTGACCGCCGGAGCTGTTACAGGTCACGGTGGTGACAATTGCGGCCACATTTTTTGCGCCGTGCTCTGCGATTGCCGCATTGAGCAGATCTAAATCGAAATCCCCTTTCCAGTCATAATAGGTTGTTGTATCAAAGGCTTTCGGTGTGACCACATTGATCGCTTTCGCGCCGTTTAACTCCACATGGGCGGCAGTGGTATCAAAGTGGAAGTTGGAGATAAAGACCGGTTTATCCGCCCCGGCTTTGCGGCGGCGGGCGATCAGTGACGGGAACAGAATTTGCTCGGCACCGCGTCCCTGGTGTGTCGGGATAGTGAACGGGTAGCCAATCAGTTTTTTCACCTGATCACAGAGATGATAATAGTTACGGGAACCGGCATACGCCTCATCCCCCATCATCAGCCCGGCCCACTGGCGGTCACTCATGGCACCGGTACCGGAATCGGTCAGCAGGTCAATAAAGACCACATCGCCCGGTAATAAAAACGGGTTATATCCGGCTTCTTTCAGGGCAACTTCCCGCTCATTACGGGTGGTCATACGGATATTTTCAACCATTTTAATACGGAACGGTTCTGGAATACGTTTCATTATTTTATTCTCCGGTTTCGGGCTGCCGGATATATTTATCCGCTGCATTTTTCTGAAAAGAAAATACAGGAATGCAGCCACGTTATATCAGCGTGTTTTTAATTAGTTTTCGTGGTAAATACGCAAACGGAGAATCACTCAGGGAAGAAGTTGGAAATGCGGTGATCAATATTAAACCATGCCTGCACAAAGCAGACACCGGCAAGACGACTTGGGATGGATAAGAAATTCATACACAAAGCCCTCTGGGTGGATAAGTAATGCACAAAATTACATTGAATAATCCTTTTGTCTATGATGAACATCTCAATTATTATACTTTGATATATTAAATAATCATGATGATTTCATAAAAAAATCAAAATACATTAAGCACAGCTAATCAATTGCTTCGGTAATTAATTACGCGTTCTTTTTTTATCTTCAGCCGGCACGGAGAAAAATAAGAATAACATCAGAAAGCGTCCGGTTTGTTTACCATTTTTTGTATTCACAGAAAAAATAAACAACAATAACATTACGTATATAACAGTTAATTTAATTATCGGTTTTGCAGGCAATAAAAAAGAGGTTCTCACCTCTTTTTTATTGCTGTTTTGTGACTGAAATATCACTACACCAGTTTGCTGATCCAGCTGTTGATATCCCCGGCCAGGAAGTTTACCGGCGGGATTTCGATCACACTGTATGCGCCCGGCTGCTGACGGCAGGTCGCCCGCGCCGCAGACACCATAAACTGGGAGGTCAGTGCCGGGTTATTGATGCGCATGCTGTATTCAAACAACTGGTTATGGGTTTTACCCGACACGCCTTTGTGCGTCATGGAAACACCGTGTCCCACATCTTTCAGGGCATCCACGCTGTCCACCTGACGGACGTGCGTCTCATCAGAGGCAAAATAGCTGTCGGCTTTCAGCGCGGCGGTCACGGTATCAATATCATGCCCCGGCTCCAGCTCAACATAGACCATGCGGCGGTGAACACCGGTACCCAGCGGGATTGTCATGGAAAGTGCATCCTTCACACCGGGAATCGCTTTGGCGGCAACACTGTGCCCCATGCTCATCCCCGGCCCGAAGTTGGTGTACGTCAGCCCTTTCGGCGCCATTGCCTGCATCAGCGTGCGGATAATGGAATCCGAACCCGGATCCCAGCCTGCGGAGATGATTGCCGTACACTCACCGGCGCGGGCAATCGGGTCAAGGTGCTCTTTCAGCGCGACAATTTCACTGTGAACATCAAAACTGTCCACGGTATTAATTCCCAGTGCGAGGATCTCTGAAGCAACCGCACGGATGGCACGGGTCGGCGAGCACAGCAGTGCCACATCCACCTTGCCCAGTTCACGGATATCCGCCACCACCGGATACACGGAATCTGTATCAGCAGCAGACGGGTTGCGGCGCACAATCCCTGCAATCTCAAAATCAGCGGCAGCTTCCAGCGCCTCAATCGCATACTGTCCGATATTGCCGTAACCAACGACGGCGGCTCGTATTTTTTTCACGGAATTCTCTCTGTCATCATTGATTAGTCTGATAAGGAAATCATACTTATTTATGAAAGGAAACATTGATTTCTTAATTAGTTATGAAAAAAATGTTTTATTTTTCACCTTTCGCTATTCTCAGTAATATTATCCTGGTAGAATCCGGCTCCCTGTATCCGTCCCGGAACAAAAATCACACTCTTTACAGAAGGTCGTCATGCATCAGTCTGATGTGACAGAGCGCGGGCTCTTTTCCTTAAGCTGGCCGATTTTTATCGACCTGTTATTACACTTTTCCACCTTCCTGATTAATACCTGGATGGTCAGCCATGTGTCGTCAAAATATCTGGCGGCAATGGCGGTCGGCAACCAGGCGTTTGACCTGTTTATCACTATTTTCAACTTCATCAGTGTCGGGTGCAGTGTGGTGATCGCCCAGTATATCGGAGCGGGCAGACGGGATAAGGCCAGTCAGGCTATTCATATTTCCATCGCGTTTAACCTGCTGCTGGGATTATTGTCCGCCGGGTTTACCATTATTTTCGGCTATAAAATTCTGGAACTGATGAATACGCCGGAACATCTGATGGAAGATGCCTTTAATTATCTGCATATTCTGGGGATCTGTTTAATTCCGGAAGCAGTGACCATCATCCTGGCAGCCTGTCTGCGGGTTTACGGCAGAGCCAAACCGGCGATGTATGTCACGCTGATCGCCAACGTGGTGACTGTCGTCGGTAACTGTATTGTGCTGTACGGTCTGTTCGGGCTGCCGCAGTACGGGCTGGTCGGTGTCGCCTGGTCCACGGTGGCCGGACGTCTGATCGCGGTGGCGCTGCTGTGCGGCCTGCTCTTTTACGGCCTGCGGATTAAATTCGTGCCGCGCATGCTGTTTCACTGGTCCAGAAATATGCTGAAGCAGATCCTGCATGTCGGTCTGCCGTCTGCCGGGGAAAACCTGGTCTGGATGCTGCATTATATGGTCGCTATCGCCTTTATCGGGCTGATGGGCGAGACCGCACTGGCGGCGCAGACCATCTACTTCCAGCTATCACTGTTTATTATGCTGTTCGGGATAACCATCAGTATCGGGAATGAGATTCTGGTCGGGCATCTGGTCGGGGCAAAACGTTTTGAGGATGCCTATCAGCGCGGCATGAAAAGCCTGAAAACCGGCTTTTTCAGCACCATCCCGATTGTCTTTCTGTTCTGGCTGTTCCGCGACCACCTCGCTTACGGGCTGAGTGATGACCAGGCGGTGATAAAACTGCTGCTGCCGCTGTTCCTGCTGTCAGTCTTCCTCGAGCCGGGCCGGACCCTGAATATTGTGATGGTGAACGCCCTGCGTGCCGCCGGTGACGCCCGCTTCCCGCTCTGTACCGCCCTGTTCTTTATGTGGTGTGTGGCACTGCCGGTCGGCTATGTGCTGGGGATCAAACTGGAAATGGGAATACTGGGGATCTGGATTGGTTTTCTGTGTGATGAGTGGCTGCGCGGGCTCGTCAATACCTGGCGCTGGCGCTCGAAAAAATGGCAGTCAAAACGGCTGGATATTGAGGGCTGATCCTCCGGCAGAATTCCTGCTGCGGCTGCGCAGCGGGAATTATCTGGCAAACCAGCTGATAACACCACAACCATGCAGATAAGAGAAAAAATACAGAGTTATGCTCTGACAAACAGCTATTAACGCAGTTTTTCGTGACTGCTGTCACGGGGCCTCATCACACTTTTTTATTTATGCATAACATAATGCATACAAATCATATTCGATACTTTATTTAAATCAAATAGTTAGATAAGTATTTTTATCTCTTTTCACCACCGGACGATTTATTGCTTTTTTCCCCCCTATCCGCCCTATTTTTTATTTCCGGGAGAAAGTTTTTCTCCGGATTCTGCAAATACCCCTGAATTGTGAAAGGATTTTTCTGCTTCCCTTTCGGTACACTGAGCCGCATAACGGATTCGCGTATTTAAGGCTGAAAAATGGCAACACATCACACCCCTGCTCAATGGAACAATTTTGTCGCGGCACTGCGTCAGTCAGTCAAACCGGCGACAGGCTGCACCGAGCCGATTTCTCTGGCACTGGCCGCCGCAAAAGCAGCGGCCTGCCTCAGCGCTGCACCGACTCAAATCCGCTGCTATGTTTCCCCGAACCTGATGAAAAACGGCCTCGGCGTGACCGTTCCGGGAACAGGCATGACCGGCCTGCCGGTCGCTGCGGCACTCGGCGCTATCGGCGGACAGCCGGATGCCGGTCTGAATGTCCTGTGCGGGGTGACTGCGGACGATATCGCCGCCGGGAAAGCCTTTCTCGCCTCCGGCGCGGTGTCTGTGGAAATCAAAGAACCGTGCAGCCACGTGCTTTACTCTGAAGCCACCGTATACAGCGGCGACGATCAGGCCACCGTCACTATCTGCGGCGATCATACCCATGTAACGGAAATCAGCCATAACGGCACGATTATTTATCAGGATGATGCGATCACGCATCAGGGCGGCAGCGATAATCCGTTCGCGGATGCCTGCGCCCGTGATATTTATGATTTCGCCACTCAGGCACCGGTTTCGATGATCAATTTTATGCGTCAGGCCGCTGATCTGAATGATGCCCTGGCCCGCGAAGGCATGTCCAACCCGTACGGGTTACAAATCGGCCGTTCGCTGGAGAAACAGCGTGAGCGCGGATTGCTGTCAAAAGATCTGCTGTCCGACATTATGATCCGCACCTCGTCAGCCTCGGATGCCCGTATGGGCGGCGCGCAGCTGCCTGCCATGAGCAACTCCGGTTCCGGTAACCAGGGGATCGCCGCTACCCAGCCGGTGGTGGTGGTCGCGGAATATTTACAGGCGGATGAAGAGCAGCTTATCCGTGCCCTGACATTGTCCCACCTGATGGCGATTTATATTCACAGCCAGTTCCCGCCGCTTTCGGCGCTGTGTGCAGCCACGACCGCCTCAATGGGGGCCGCAGCCGGTATCGCATGGTTATTTGAAGGGAAATATGAGCCGGTGGCGATGGCTATCAGCAGCATGATCGGGGATATCACCGGTATTATCTGTGACGGTGCTTCCAACAGCTGCGCGATGAAAGTCTCCAGTGGTGTCAGCGCAGCCTATAAAGCGGTGCTGATGGCGATGAATCAGCAGTGTGTCAGCGGTAACGACGGCATCGTCTGTACCGATGTGGATAAATCCATTGCTAACCTCTGTGCGCTGGCCAGCCTGTCTATGCAGCACACCGACGTGCAGATTATTGAAATCATGGCAAACAAGGCAAAATCAGCCTGATTTTTCCGGGTTTGGCTTTTTAAGGAAGCCCCCTTTCCTTTACCGGCCGCACCGGCCGGTTTTTTCATGCTTTATTTTTACAACGACCTGAGCGGGTGAATATCCGCTGTTATCATGCCGTCAGCGTGGCAAACGCATTGCGGATTTCCTGCTCCGGCAGTTGCATGCCGATAAAAATCAGCACACTCTGTTTTACATCATCCTCACGCCATTCGCGGTCAAAATCTGCACTGTAAAGACGCTGAACGCCCTGGAATAACAGGCGGCGCGGCTCATCTTTAATCCAGAGTAACCCTTTGTAACGCAGCATATTATCAGCATAGCTGAGCAACAACGTTTCCATGGCGCGGGAAATGGCGCTGATTTCCACCGGTTTATCCATGGTGATCACCAGAGACTGAATGTCATTCTGCTGTTTCGGCGCAAAGCGGAACAGCGGTTTGCTGATTTCCACATTGTCATCCAGCATAAAACCGCCGACATTAAACAGCAGGTTCATGTCGATATCACCGTTAATCACCTTATACACCGGCGCTTTGGCATTAATCCGCTGCAAACGGGCAAGCAGCGCCTCATTATCCGGCTCGACGTCCGTTTTGGTCAGCAGAATGCGATCCGCGTAGCCAATCTGTGCCTGGGCGATAGTGAACTGATCCAGTTGCTGCTGTGCATGCACCGCATCCACCAGCGTGATAATGCCGTCCAGCACATAGCGTTCACACAGTTTTTCATTGGAGAAGAAGGTCTGTGTAATCGGGCCGGGATCAGCCATACCAGTGCATTCAATCACCAGGCGGTCAAAATCGATTTTGCCGCTGTCCAGGTTTTCACACAGGTCGAGCAGCGCATCTTCCAGCTCACTCGAGCGGCTGCAGCAGATACACCCGTTGCTCAGGGTTTTTATCTGCGTGGCGCGGTCACCGATAATTTCATCATCGATAGGCACCTCGCCGAATTCATTTTCAATCACAGCAATTTTCTGCCCGTGCTCCTCGTGGAGAATATGGCGCAGCAGTGTGGTTTTACCGGCACCCAGGAAACCGGTCAGGATAGTCACGGAGATAGGTTGCATAATCGGGTCCTTCTTACAGACAGACAGCGGAACAAAGGCTGTCAGAGTAACAAATAACTCGGATAATAAAAAATATCCCCCGTACAATGTGACTGACATCATACGGGGGATGAGACTTCAGCGTTACTGCATGCTGTTATCAGTGTGAGGAGGAGACTTTAATTCCCTCTTCCGGAACCGGGATATACGGAGTTTCGTTATCAGTACGTTCCGGGTTTTTGCTCGCTTTCATCGCTGTACGGATGCCGTAGAAGATGATGCTGTACACAACAACCAGGAAGATAATGCTCAGACCGGCGTTGGTGTAGTTGTTCACCACGATGTGCTGCATATTGGCGACCTGCTCAGGCGTTAACGCGACACCTTCAGCAATACGGCGTTTGTACTCATTCGCCAGCCAGAAGAAGCCTTCCAGTTGCGGGTTGTCACTGAACAGTTTCAGACCCAGCGCCCATGTGGTACAAATCAGCAGCCATACCGCAGGAATAGTGGTTACCCAGATATATTTGCTGCGCTTCATCTTAATCAGAACGACGGTGGACAGAACCAGGGCAACAGCCGCCAGCATCTGGTTGGAGATACCGAACAGCGGCCACAGGCTCTTAACGCCGCCCAGCGGATCGACCACGCCCTGATACAGCAGATAACCCCACAGACCCACGCAACCGGCAGTACCGATCACCCCGGCAATGAAGGAGTCAGTTTTCTTCAGGAACGGAACGAAGTTACCCAGCAGATCCTGGAGCATAAAGCGGCCGGAACGGGTACCCGCATCCAGTGCAGTCAGGATAAACAGTGCTTCAAACAGGATCCCGAAGTGGTACCAGAAGCCCATATCCGCTGCAGGAATGATTTTGTGGAACACATGCGCGATACCTACCGCCAGTGTCGGTGCACCACCCGCACGGTTCAGAACAGACGGCTCACCGATATCTTTGGCGGTCTGTAAAATCTCTTCCGGCGAAATCACAAAGCCCCAGGAACTGACCGTCGCGGCCGCCTGAGCGGTCACATCTTTCAACTGTGCCATGATCATCGGTGCATCTGCGGTACCGAGGTTATGCAGATCCGGCATGGTGATACCCAGCGCCGCAGGCGGGGTGTTCATCGCAAAATAGAGACCCGGTTCGATAATGGAGGCTGCAACCAGCGCCATAATCGCCACAAAGGATTCCATCAGCATAGCGCCGTAACCGATATAACGGGCATCGGTTTCACAGGCCAGCAGTTTCGGTGTGGTACCGGAAGCAATCAGGGCGTGGAAGCCGGAAACCGCACCACAGGCAATAGTAATAAACAGGAACGGGAACAGAGCACCTTTCCAGACCGGACCGGTTCCGTCAACGAACTGTGTCATTGCCGGCATTTTCAGATCCGGGTTGAGGATAACGATACCCACAGCCAGACCGACGATAACACCGATTTTCAGGAAGGTTGCCAGATAGTCACGCGGAGCCAGAATCAGCCACACCGGCAGCAGAGCGGAAACAAACGCATAGCCGATCAGGGCATAAGTGATAGTGGTATCTTTAAAGGTCAGCGCAGGGCCCCAGTACGGGTCGTGTGCAATCACACCACCGAACCAGATAGCCGCCACCAGCAGCACAATACCGATGACAGACACTTCACCGACACGTCCCGGCCGGAGATAGCGCATGTAGATCCCCATAAACAGGGCAATCGGCACAGTGGATACGACGGTGAACACACCCCACGGACTTTCTGCCAGCGCTTTCACCACAATCAGTGCCAGCACGGCGAGGATGATGATCATAATCAGGAAGCAGCCGAAGAGCGCGATAGTGCCCGGCACGGTTCCCATCTCTTCTTTAACAATCTCACCCAGAGATGCACCATTACGGCGCGAGGAGATAAACAGCACCATAAAGTCCTGTACCGCCCCCGCCAGCACCACACCGGCCAGCAGCCAGAGTGTGCCCGGCAGATACCCCATCTGCGCGGCAAGTACCGGTCCGACTAACGGACCCGCACCGGCGATCGCGGCAAAGTGGTGGCCGAACAGAACGTTACGGTTAGTCGGAACATAGTTCAGACCATCATTATTAATCACCGCCGGTGTTGACCGGGTCGGATCCAGTTTCATAACCTTTGTTGCGATATACAGGCTGTAGTAGCGGTACGCCACCAGATAGACTGATACCGATGCAACAATGATCCATAATGCACTGACATGCTCGCCGCGGCGTAATGCGACAACGCCGAGACAGAAAGCACCTATAATCCCCAGGATAAACCAAGGAATGTGCTTAAATAAGCGATTAGAGTTCATAACGCACCTTAAATGTGACTGTGATAATCAAAATGATCCGTATCCGTACGGAAAAAGTGTTTCAGCCGAATAAAATAGAAACTTCCTGCAAGTGTGTTTTATGATAGAAAAATCAAGGCGGGAAACGGGGATTATCCCGTAAGCGGTTGTATAGCAGATTAAGCGGTCACTTTTTACAGCCGGGCGGTTTTATCCGCCTCCCGGGACGGTAAAATTTGTGATCGGGTTAACGTTATGTTTTTTAAATTTTTTCGTGCTTTTTGTTAATTTTTTATGAAAGCGTGCTTTTATCCGCTTTTCTCCGTGATTTATGACCTGAAACCGACAGAAGACAGTAACCGATATGACTAAAAAACCCGGCACACCTCCCGGCAACTTCCGTGCTTATGCTGATAAGCAGACACAACGCAATATGCTGTTTCAGCGGGTTCTCCGCCTGCTGACCTTCAGTGTGGTTTTCCTCGCCGGATTTATGATTTATCAGACCTGGCAGACACAACAGAATGATGTCTATGCTGACGGGCAGATAACCGGTTATCTGCGGACAGAAATGCGCGATACCCGTTCGGGACAGCAACTGGTCGGCTGGCCGGTGGTGAAATTCGTGACAGCGGATAATAAAATCGTGACCTTTACCTCAACAGATCAGTTGCTGTGCCAGTCACAGTGTGAAAACGGTCCGGTGGGTGTTTATTATCAGAAGGATAATCCGGGCAAAGCACAGATAGCGGACTTCGGTGCCCGCTATGGTGAAATGATTGTCTGGGGAGTGGTCGCCTTTATTTTGCTGGTGACCTATATTCTGCACAGCTGGCGCCTGCGGATTCTGGCCCGCCGCCGTTACGGTGCAGCATCATAAACGGCTGTCCGGCGGTGGTGTCCGGCCGAATCCGGTGATAAGGCCGTAAGGTGAAATACGGAACCAGTGACCGCCGGTCCACCAGGAGTGCTCGCCGTCGGTTTCCTCTTCACACCCCACGCCAACCTCGGCGGTACCGCTGACAAAGCCGTACGTGCAGTCATAAATGGCGGGGATCACCACCCGCCCGGTGACGCTGTCCGCATAACCGATTTTATTGCCGGAGCGGATACGGTAACGCCCGTCTTCCGGTTCGTCCGGCGCACTGTCGAAATAGTACGGCTGATACGGTTCCTGCAGATTACGGTCAACGAAATGGCTGCCGAAGGTATCTTTATCCCGGTACAGACAGAGCTCAAAGGGATTATCCGGCCTGAAGCAGTTATCCGCCACTGACGGTTCATCTGCGCGGGCCCGCACCCATTCACGGGCTTTTTCTGCCTGCACATCCGTACCGGCAAATGCAGTCAGCGGCAGCAACATTACAAATACGATTCCCGGTATTCTGCATCTCATCGGTTATTCCTCTGCCTGACCACGGTCTGTGATGCCTTCCTCTTTATATATACGGGAAGGCCATCACAGATATTACCCCGGTCAGCCGGTGACGACTACTGATGCCGCCGCCTGTTTTGCAGTATTTACCGCCTCCTGAACAGAAGGTGCCAGCGCCAGGGCAACGCCCATGCGCCGGGAGCCGTCAATCTCCGGTTTGGCAAACAGACGCAACTGCACAGTCCCGGTCAGGGCGTGCTCCAGCCCGCTGTAACGAACATCATCGCTGCGCAGTGACGGCAGGATCACCGCTGAGGCAGCCGGACGGTACTGAACTATCTCTCCGGCCGGTAATCCGAGAAACGCCCGCACATGCAGGGCAAATTCAGAGATATTCTGTGAAATCAGTGTGACCAGCCCGGTATCGTGAGGACGCGGAGAAACTTCATTAAAAATAATATCCTCACCACGGACAAACAGCTCAACACCGAACAGACCATAGCCGCCCAGTCCGTTAACTATAGTCTCCGCCACCTGTTGTGCCCGTGCCAGAACAGCATCCGGCATGGCCTGCGGCTGCCAGGATTCACGGTAATCCCCGCGCTCCTGACGGTGCCCGACCGGTGCACAAAAATGCACACCATCTGCCGCACGGACAGTCAGCAGGGTGATTTCATAATCGAAATCAATCATCCGCTCGACAATCACCCGCCCTTTTCCGGCGCGTCCTGCTTCCTGAGAGGCCAGCCAGGCATCGTGCAATGTGCTTTCATCGCGGATAATGCTCTGCCCTTTACCCGATGAACTCATCACCGGCTTGATAATGCAGGGAAATCCAATCTCACCGGCGGCACGGATAAAAGACGCCTCATCATCCGCAAAACGGTATTCTGATGTCATCAGCCTCAGCTCTTCTGCGGCCAGGCGGCGGATCCCTTCGCGGTTCATGGTCAGTTTTACCGCATTGGCACAGGGCACGACATGAAAACCCTCCTGCTCCAAACGGTATAATGTATCTGTCGCAATCGCTTCAATTTCCGGCACAATATGGTCAGGCTGTTCTTTCCGGATCACAGCTTCCAGCTCCGCGCCGTCCAGCATGTTGATCACATAGCGGCGGTGTGCGATATGCATGGCCGGCGCGTTGTCATAACGATCAACAGCAATCACTTCAATACCGAGCCGCTGGCACTCAATCGCCACTTCTTTGCCTAATTCACCTGCGCCCAGCAGCATCACTTTTGTGGCCCCCGGGCGTAATGCCGTACCTAATGTTGTCATCACTGTCACCTGTTCAGAAATACCGGAAAATTTGCGCGCCATTATATACGCAATCGTTTGCTTTAGTCACGAAATAAGCAAATCACCGGCTGTCACAGCGCTCAGCGGGGTTTTATACCCAGACCGGCTTTTGCTGTATTTTTCCAGTGATGGCGGATAAGAGACAGGATACAGAACAACAATCCCAGCCAGATCAATGAGAAACTGACGCCTTTGACAGCATCAAAATGCTCATTAAAGAGGAACACCGCCAGCAGGAACTGAATGGTCGGCTCGAGATACTGTGCCAGCCCGATAGTGGTCAGTGTGGTGGAACGCACCGCCGCCGTGAAGAACAGCAGCGGCAGCAGCGTGACAGGTGCGGTCAGTATAAAACAGATGCGGGTAAAGGTATCTGCGGTGCTGAATGTGCCCGCTCCGCTGTTTTCAAGCCAGAAATACAACACAATAGCCACCGGCAGCAGCCAGAGACTCTCAATCAGCAGTGAAGTCGTCAGGTCATAACGGATAAATTTGCGGATAAAGCCGTACAGTGCAAACGCAGAGCCCATCATCAGCGCCAGTTTCGGCAGGCTGCCGTACTGATAAAGCTGATAACCCACCCCGGCACAGACAAAAATCAGCGCGGTTTTCTCTGCCGGTTTCAGGCGTTCATGCAGGAAGATGACACCCAGTAAAATAGAAAACAAGGGGGTGATGAAATATCCCATGCTGGCTTCCAGCACCAAATCATGGGTCATTGAATAGGTAAAGGTGCACCAGGATATTGCCATCACACTGGTACTGAGCAGACAAAGCAGCAGCGAGCGTTTATCCGCCCATACCGCTTTTACCCGGGTACGGTTTTTTAAAAAGAAACGGACAAATATTAACAGCGGAATTGACCAGAGGACACGCTGGGATAATAACTCCAGCGGCTGCACCCCCGGCAGCAGGCGGTAAAAAAGCGGTGTGATCCCCCAGAGAAAATAAGAAAAAATCGCCAGCATCGCGCCGGATCGTAAAAACATGGTTCAGCCAATCCTGTTTATCATTATGTTATGACTATCATACCCCCCTGCATTAAAAATCCCATGCGCCTGCTCAATTTATTTCCCGTCACCGGTCTCTCCCGTATACATCATATTATGTTCACTGAAACCACGCTGTTTACTACGCAGATATAACTATAAAACACCAGTCTCGCTTGATTTTCATATTGATAACGTCAACATTATAAGTATCATTAACAAATCATTTTTGGGTATAATTCCTAACATTTGATGTTAACGTTAACTTTGAGTGATTATAGCCAGATAGATCCCCTGATTTTTTATACTCTGGAAACTACAACCTCTCGTAATGCATTGATTACAAACGATAAATAATCATTTAATGTTCATTGCCACGATAAACAGAGCAACACGTCAGACATTTCCCTCCGGAGATTGAAAAATCTTTCGTGCGGTAGCTTTGTCTCTGAAAAATATCATTACCTTTTTTTAATTAACTATTTTAACGTTAACATTGAAAGGTAAGTAATAATAATTACCACTACGAACCAAAAATCAAAGAAACAACATTAAAATACAACATTGAAAGTTTTGTGTTTAGCTAAAGCGAAATTTACGCTTAATGTTGCACTCAAAACGACAGATAAGTCCGTAATTACAAAAATAACGCTGCGCTGATTTTTTATCCGGCAGCCTGCCTTTGGTTAATTAAAAAAATTAACCAAACGTGAACGGATAAAAATCAGGAAAAAAGAGAAAGGATTGTGTAACAGCAGGGGATCAGAGTGACTCTCTGCTGAGCATCCGGCAGGGGACATAAGTCCGCCCTGACGAAACCCGTTCCTCAATAAGATGCAGTGCCGCTGTTTCACCCAGCAGGCGATACGGAGAGCGGATAGTGGTCAGCGGGGGATAAAAAAGTTCTCCGGTACCGGTCATATTTTCACAGCCGAGAATACCGGCCTGCTCCGGAACAGAAATACCGCGGGTTAATAAAACCTGATACACAACAAAGGCTATCTGATCATTACCACAGATAATACAGTCAAATAACGGTGAATTACCGTCAATGTATTGATCTATCAGTGTCACAACGTCCCGGTAATAAATATCAGATAATGTGATGTTGTGCTGATTCAGCTGACCGGCTGACAATCCCGCATTCAGCCACGCATTCTGAACCGCATCACGGCGCAGACCGGATGAAAGGCATTCCGCCGGCGGCCAGATACAAAGCGGGCGGCGGTAACCCCGCTGAATAAGATATTCTGTTGCATCATACTGAGCATGATAATCATCCGGAATATAAGACGGTAACGCTGTATTTCCGGGATCATAGCAGTTCGTTAATACCAGGTTTCTGTCGCGGAGTAACTCAGGAATGTTTATCTCACGCAATTCTGCACTGGTAATAATAATACCGTCAGGGCGGCGGGATAAAATCTGGCGGACAGCCGCAACCGGGTCATCTCCGGATGAAATATTAACAACAAAGTGGTCCCAGCCATATTTTTCTGCACACTGCTCAATAGCCAGCAGTATTTCAACAGAAAACGGGGCTGAGGCGGTATCAATTGCTAATACCCCCATGCACGACAGATTTGTATTTTTACCTCTGATTTTCCGGGCTGATAAATCCGGTACATAATTCAGAACATCAATAGCATGCTGAACCTGTCTCAACGTCTCAGGCTTCAGCAGTTCCGGATTATTTATTGCCCTTGAAACAGTCATCAGTGAGACTGATGCCAGGCGGGCAACATCTTTCAGTGATGCCATATTATTATCAGTAGAAAATAAGTGTTTGTTCTGTCGCGTGAAAAAGAAAAAATGTGAGCTGCCATTTATAACATATTGTGTCTGTAATCCCAAGAGCAAATGTAAATGTTTATTTCATAAAAAACCCCTTACTCCATAAATTAAACGAACTTTAAACAATAGCAACGTATTGTTTTATAAAAATAAAAATAAAAAACATCCACATTATTTTGCTTTTATTAAAAAACATACACCGATTCCGAAATGAAATTTACTTATCCATTTAAACATTTCCTCGACGTTATCTTATCTACAATACATAAAATTTGCGTAGATAAACCTAAGTAATTATGCCCTTATTTTTATCCGTTAATATCGGTTTGTTTTGTGTCCTATTTTAATTGAGGAGTAACTTATGGATGCCGTTATTCATTTAATCAACTGTGCTGATTTACCAGGCAACAATATCAATTTCATGCTTGATAATATGAATTGTGAAGTAAAATCTTATTCATCTGAGCAGGCTTTTCTGAAATATTATGTTAATACGCCAAAAGAGCATGCCCGTGAATGTATTATTCTGGAAGTGGGAGAATCATCTGCTGAGGCATTCTATCTTATCGATGAACTCAAACGCCTGAAAAGCATTATTCCTGTGATTGTTATCACCGCTTATCCGTCTTTTGAGACCTGCCGTCGTGCATTTAAAGCGGGTATTCTGGAATTCTTCAAGAAACCGATTAATTCAGAGCTGTTAGTTAATGCGATTCATGACGCATTTAATCAATATGAAAATAGCCTCACTAAGTACCATAGATATCAACGCTTTAAAGATAAATTCAGCAAGTTATCTGCCCGTGAGAAAGAGGTCATGGATATGATTCTGGAAGGAAATACCAGTAAAGAAGCTGCACAAAAATTATCATTATCGCCGCGTACTGTTGAAGTACACCGTTCTAATATGTATACCAAGCTGCGTATTAAATCATTACTACAACTGGTGCAGGAATATGATTTCTATAAAAACTATTCAGATTCAATCTGAGCATTTCCGTTTTTATAATAAACTTTATATTCCGCTTTTGTAGTTAATAAATATACCGATGATTTTACCTGCTTCTGCTTGCTTATTTAACTGCTTCTGATGTTTCACTGTTAATACAGATTGTCATTTCTATCATATTCCGGATTGCGCCAGTGTTACCACTGGTGACAAATTGTAATGTAATGATAATACACCAGGGTATCACTCTGATATTAACGACACATACCGGCAGTCATATATTCCGGAAAACCTGACATAATGAGATCTGACATCCTGTAATACAGATATAAAACTTCATTAATAGTATTTAATACCTGATTACTCATTTTAATATTTTGTTACAAATGAAACAAAATGCACTTTACCCACCTTATGGGTAAACCGGAGTTGTGTGCTGCCTGAAAACTCCCTTCTCTTTATACCACTCTTCCCCTGCGTGTTTTCATGCTGATACTGCCAATCAGCAATAATGACATGCCCCGCTGTTATTCCCTGAAATTCGCTGTCTTCCTGTAATAATACGCCATAAAAAAAGCATCCGTTACAGGATGCTTTCAGTATTCACATAATCGCCGGATTATTCTATTTTCAGCACGTTCAGTTTGATCATAGACATTGAGTTCGGTGGTATCTGCCCTTCAATACCGGCGACACCATAACCGCCTTCCGGTTTTATATACACATCAACCGCACCGCCTGCGCCGGCAAGTGAAACGAATTTAGCCAGGTCACCCGGTAATTCATTGAACGGAATAACCGCCGGTGCATTTACCGGATATGACACGGTTACTTTACCGTCAGTTAGTTCCTCATGCATCGCAAATGTGACTGTTTTTCCTTTCAGCGCTTTATATTTCTGTCCCTGTTTGGTGATACGGTAATAAACGTCCGGCGTCATTTTGGAATAATTCTGGCGCTCCAGGCGGGCGATCAGCTCCTGGTTTTTCCGTTTATTCAGCTCACCAACCTGCTGGAAAGTATAAGCCGCCACGGCTTTATTTTTTTCTTCTGCTTTCGCAATTTGTGTATTCAGCGTGGTATTTTCTGTCCGCTGTGCACTGACAACCGCCTTTTGCTTATCCATTTCTTTCTGCAATGCGGTGTATTTTGCCGAGAGATCGGCATTTTCTTTCAGCTTAGCCGCCGCTTTGGCGAGTTCTGCATCTTTATCTGCCAGCTGCTTTTTCTGGTTATCAAGCTGAGTATTCAGCTTAATTAATTCCGCATC
The DNA here is from genome assembly GCF_022819185.1 of Morganella sp. HSTU-ASny43. Lineage (NCBI taxonomy): Bacteria > Pseudomonadati > Pseudomonadota > Gammaproteobacteria > Enterobacterales > Morganellaceae > Morganella > Morganella sp. HSTU-ASny43. The sequence goes on along the minus strand of NZ_WSPG01000002.1, from coordinate 140,064 downwards.
AGATTTCGCCAGTGCTTCAATCTGCTGTGTTTTTTCTTTTAAGGCTTTATCCAGCTGAGCAGCCCGCTGCTGTTCTGCCGCTAATTTTTTATTCAGTCCGGCATTATCCGCCTGAACAGTACTGCTCTCTTTATCTGCACCAGATATTTTTGCCGACAGCAGTTGCTTATCCGCCGTCAGCTGCGCAATTTTTTGTTCCAGTGTGGCTTTATCCACGATCAGCGCAGCCACCTCTTTTTTCAGATTATCGCTCTGACGGGCATTATCCGCCTCACGGCTCTGTAACTGAGCTGTCAGCTTAAGTTTATCGGCCTCACGCAGCTGTAATTCTTTTTCCAGTGTCTGCAACTGAGCTGCCATTTTTGCGTTATCGGTATTTTTGGCGTTCAGTTGTGTAATCTGTTTTTCCAGCGCGGTTTTATCGGCGGCCAGAGTGCTGAGGTCTTTTTTCAGCTTGTCACTCTGTGCTGCCGCATCTTTATTCTGAACAGCCAGTTGATCTGCAAGTTTCTGCTTTTCTGTTTCGGTATTTTTCAGCTTCTGCTCAGTATCGGTCAGGCTGCGGGTGACTTTCGCCAGATCGGCATTTTTATCATTCAGCAGTGCCGCATTTTTCTCTGACTGTGCTTTCTCTGCCGTCAGCTGTGCAATCTGTTTTTCCAGCGCAGTTTTATCCGCAGCCAGGGCAGCGAATTCTTTTTTCAGCTGTGCGCTCTGTTTGTCACTGTCAGCATTACCGGCCGCAATCTGTGCCGCCAGCGCCTGTTTTTCGGTATCACGCTGTTTCAGTTGCTGCTCCAGCGTACTCAGTTGCTGAACCATTTTTTCCATATCGGCATTTTTACTGCTCAGCTGTGCGATACTTTTTTCAGCCTGTGCCTGCTCTTCGGTCAGCCGGGTGATTTGCCCGGTCAGCGCCGTTTTATCAGCGGTCAGTGCGGTCAGATCTTTTTGCAGCTGCGCATTCTGCTGCTGGTTATCGGTGGTTTTCTGCAGTAATTCAAGCGCGATACGCTGTTTTTCCGCTGTGCTTGCTTTCAGCTGTTTTTCCAGCTCTGAAACCTGCGCGGTGGTTTTCTGCATTTCCGCTGTTTTCGCATTCAGCAGTTCGGTATTTTTGGCTGAGGCGCTGTTTTTATCTGCGGTCAGTGCAGAGATCTGTTTTTCCAGAGCTGCTTTTTCTGCCGTCAGTCCGTCGAGAGATTTTTTCAGCTCCGCGCTCTGTTTCGCACTTTTACTGCCCTGTTCCGCCAGTTGTGCGGTCAGTGCCAGTTTTTCGGTATCACTTTGTTTCAGCTTACTTTCTGTTGCCGTCAGCTGTTGCGTAAGTTTTGCGAGGTCGGCATTTTTACTGCCGAGCAGCGCGAGGTTCTCGTCAGCCCGGCTCTTCTCTGAATTCAGCTGCGCAACCTGTTTTTCAAGCGCCGATTTATCCGCTGTCAGCGCGGTGATCCTTTTTTCCAGATCGGCTGATTGTTTGCCGTTTTCGGTTTCCTGAGATTGCAGTTTTGCTGTCAGGCGCTGTTTTTCCGCATCCCGCTGAGCCAGCTGTTTTTCCAGCTCCGTCAGCTTCTGCGTGATTTTTGCCATACCAGCATTTTTATCCTGCAACAGCGCGAGATTTTTCTCTGCCTGAGCATTATCGGATTTCAGCCCGGTAATCTGCTTTTCCAGTGCCGCTTTTTCTGCCGCCAGTGCTGCCAGGTCTTTTTTCAGCGCGTCGCTCTGTTTGCTGTTTTCACCGGTCAGCGCGAGGATTTTGTCATTCAGCTGCTGTTTTTCCGCATCCCGCTGAGCCAGCTGTTTTTCCAGTTCCGTCAGCTTCTGCGTGATTTTTGCCATATCGGCATTTTTGCTTTCCAGCAGCGCGAGATTTTTATCTGCCAGCGCTTTTTCTTTATTCAGCGCCGCAATCTGTTTTTCAAGATCGGCTTTTTCGGCTGTCAGAGCCGTGACCTGACCTTCCGCCTGACCAAAACGGGCCAGGTTTTCGCTTATCTGCTGATTGAGTGAATCAATCGTTTTGCGGTTCTGTTCCAGCTCGGCGGTCAGTTTGGCGCTGTCGCTTTTTGCCGCAGTCTGTAACTCATTATTTGCCAGAGTCAGATTGCTGAGCTCTGTCTCTTTTTTCGCAATATCCGCGAGCGCCTGTTCATAATTATGCTGAACATTCCGGTACTTTTCGTTCAGTGACGCGAGTTCACGCTTCACATCCTGTAATTTCAGGCGGGTGAGGCGCAGTTGTTTCTGCGGATCAGACGGCGTAAACCAGGTTTCCGGTTTCAGCACACGGGCAACCGTCAGCGGCAGATCAGAGAAATACGTCATTGAACGGAAAGGTTCACCCGGGATGGCAAACAAGGCTTCCGGTGTGAGAGTCAGTGAGGAGGTCATACGGGAAGGAACAGGTGAGAACACAAATCCCCGGTGATTTCCGCCCCATTTCTGGCTGTCACGGACCAGATAAGCCGGAGACCACTGCGGGTATCCGATCGGAACAGGATTGGTCACAACAACCGGTTCCCTGACCACAATATTTTCGCATTGTGCCGGTACGGAGATCCCCGGGGTTGTTGTGTCAGTTTTCTGTGCGGCAGCTGTTTGTGTCCGGCTTTCCTGCGCGGACGAAACAGTGCGTTTTCCTGTGCGGGCAGCTTTACGTGTGCCCTGACGCTGTGACTGAGTGGCCTTACCCGCCGTATTTACCGGCGGTGTAACCCGGGTTTCGGGAGACCTGCCAGGTTGCTGCACTGATACCGGAAAATTGCCTGATGCTTTTTCAGCCTGAATATAACGGTCAAAATCTTCAATAACCTGATTAAATTCAGATGCAGTTGCCGGTTGCACTGCCGCAAACAATGCGACAGTAATACACAACCTGATGTTCAGTCTCATAACCCGTTAACCTTCTCCAGGGTATTCTCAATAGACAGAACAGAATAATAACGAACCTGGGCACACATCACTTTGGTTTTCGCTTCAATCGACATCTTCAGTAATTTAAGCGTATCCGGGCTGGCGGTTCTTTCGAGCTGACGATACAGTCTGTTGATCTGGCTGATTTCGCTGAAACCGGCGACCATCTGACTGTAATCTTTCGGAGAAATAGTTTTGAGCGAGTCGAGTTCTTTAACACACATACTCAGCTCAGGCGAAATCTGTCCGGAGGGTTGCTGTAATTCAGGTCTTGGCAAAGGTGCAGTCGTTCTCACCGGCTCCTGCTCCGCCGGCTGAACCGGTTGTGCCGCAGGCTTCGGCGCAGAGGGTGTCGTTAATGAACAGCCGGACAGGGTTACAACGCCTCCCAACAGGAGTATCCCCGCCATTTTGTTCAGTGCTGTCTTGGATAACATAGTTTCACCTTAGAGAAATAATTTGGCCACTGCTGCGTTGTGCAAAAATAGGCACCAATTGTATAGCCAGAGCCGTGGAAAATAAACTCTGACGTGTCACAACTCAGGCTTATGTAACATACACTACGTCGCGGGCGAGTCTGAACTATTCGTTTTTTGTTATCCGAACACCTTACTGCAGCCGCACAATCTGAATTCTCACGCTTGTCATCGTCAACGATTTGGCTTCGTTATTATTCTGCTCTGCCGGTCTGTTTCTTACAGGCCGAGAACATAAATTAGTCAGTTTACCTTACAAAACGGTACCGGAATATTTGCCGGACAGTTTGTAACAAGTCTTAAAAATAAGTATCACCCGGTATCTGTCCATCATAAAAAGAATATAAGCACAGTTGTACCTGAGGCGGCATTATATCTTATTCACGAATAAAATCGATTAACCGCCGCAGACAACCATTCTGTAAATATGAAAATAAAACGACAGACACAGAACAAATACATAACCCGCTGTTATCCCGGATGATTCACGGCAGTATAAATGAATAATTCCGTTATGGATTCTCTTTTTTTCAATTATGCGACCGGGATTCCGTTCCTTTTTCCGGGTTGATTATTATCATTATTTTCTTAGTAATCTATTATCTTCTTATAATTTAAAAGCGACAGAATTTATCAGGCTTATTACGCATTATATGATTAGTAACACTATCAAACTATAAATTATCATTCTGCTTCTGCGGTACTCCGGGATTATCAATACAGACACATTTTTCTCTCAATATGAGAGAAAGCGGGACAGGAAAATCCGCCGTTTCCTGCCGGACACCCTTATTTTTTTTACCTCAGTCACAAATCCCCCGATAAATTGCTGTTTTTCTCCCTGCTGGCGTATTTATTGCTTGTTTTTATGCATGCTTACTTTTTCCTGAAGCCGGAGAAATAATAATGTCTGAAGCAGTCGGAAAACGCGCGCTGGGTACGCCTTACCTGCGCGTTGATGCCCTGAGCAAAACATCAGGGCGGGCGCGCTACACGGATGATCTGCCGATGCCGGGTATGCACTACGCCAAATATGTCCGCAGTACCATTGCCCACGGGATGGTAACATCCGTTGATGCGTCACAGGCGCTCGCCATGCCGGGTGTGGTCGCGGTATTCACCTGTAACGATGTGCCGCAGATCCCGTTCGCCACCGCCGGTCACGCCTGGTCTCTGGAACCGGCCAAACGTGATGTGGCAGACCGCCTGCTGCTGAACCGCCATGTGCGCCACCACGGCGACGGTGTGGCGATTGTGGTTGCCCGTGACGAACTGACTGCCGAAAAAGCGGCGGCACTCGTCAGCGTCACTTATGACGAGCTGCCGGTTATCACCTCACCGGAGGCGGCACTGGCCGCAGATGCCCCGCAAATCCACAGCTGCGGTAACCTGCTGAAACGTACCGCTATCAATGCGGAAAGCGCCAGAGCGACAGTCAGTCAGTCGCCGTTCCAGTTCCGCGGCCATTTTGATACCCCGGTGGTTCAGCATTGCCATATGGAAGGCGTCACCTGCTACGCCTGGCAGGAGGCGGATAATAAGATTTCCGTGGTATCGAGTACCCAGATCCCGCACATTGTGCGCCGTGTGATAGGCCAGGCGCTGGATATGCCGTGGTCGCATATCCGGGTGATTAAGCCGTATATCGGCGGCGGTTTCGGTAATAAACAGGACGTGCTGGAAGAGCCGATGGCCGCCTGGCTGACCCTGAAACTCGGCGGTATTCCGGTGAAAGTGGAGCTGAGCCGCGAAGAGTGTTTCTTTGCCTCGCGCACCCGTCACGCCTTCCATATTGATGCGGAGATGGGACTGACCGCCGACGGCACACTGAACGGTTATCATCTTGATGTTCTGTCCAATACCGGCGGCTATGCCTCTCACGGACACTCCATTGCGGCTGCGGGCGGGAACAAAATCCCGTACCTGTATCCGCGCTGCGATTACGGCTATTCCGCCGCCACCGTCTATACCAACTACCCGTCAGCGGGCGCAATGCGCGGCTACGGAGCACCACAGGTCACGTTCGCCCTCGAATGCCTGATGGATGATGCCGCCGCACAGCTGAATATCGACCCGGTGGATATCCGTCTGCGTAATGCGGCGCGGTCCGGTGACTGTAACCCGGTCAATAAGAAAACGATTTACAGTGCGGGGCTGATTGAGTGCCTGAAACGCGGTAAAGAGCTGTTCGGCTGGGATGAACGCAAAGCAGAGGCGCTGGCAACACGCGGAGACATCCGCCGGGGCGTCGGTGTAGCCTGTTTCAGTTATTCATCCAATACCTATCCGGTCGGCGTGGAAATCGCCAGTGCCCGTCTGCTGATGAACCAGGACGGTAATATCAATGTGCAGGTCGGCGCGACAGAAATCGGCCAGGGCTCGGATACCGTGTTCTCGCAGATGGTGGCGGAAACCCTCGGCGTGCCGGTCAGTACCATTCAGATGATCTCCACCCAGGATACGGATATCACCCCGTTTGACCCGGGCGCGTTCGCGTCACGGCAGAGTTATGTCACCGCACCGGCGCTGAAAGAAGCGGCATTGTCACTGCGGCAGAAAATCCTCGATCATGCCTCGCTGATGACACACCAGGCCGCGTTTAATATGACCATTCTCGACGGCAATGTGGTGCTTGAGGCGCAGCCGGACGTGGTTGTCACCACCGTCGCGGAAGTGGCAATGCACAGTTTTTATCATCAGGAGATCGGTGGTCAGCTTTCTGCTGAATCCTCTCATAAAACACAGACCAACCCGCCGGCCTTCGGCTGTACTTTTGTCGATGTCACCGTGGATATTCCGATGTGTCAGGTGACCATTAACCGGATCATCAATATGCACGATTCCGGCCGGATCCTGAACCCGCAGCTGGCGGAAGGCCAGGTCCACGGCGGAATGGGAATGGGGATCGGCTGGGCGCTGTTTGAAGAGATGCTGATCAACGAGAAATCCGGGGTTGTTCATAACCCGAACCTGCTCGACTACAAAATGCCGACCATGGTTGACCTGCCGGATCTGGAGTGCGGGTTTGTCGAAACCTACGAGCCGCAGTCCGCATACGGCCATAAGTCCCTGGGTGAGCCGCCGATTATTGCGCCGGCTGCCGCTATCCGTAACGCCGTGCGTATGGCGACGGGTATTTCTGTCAATACTATCCCGCTGACACCAAAACGGCTGTACCGGGAATTTGTTAATGCCGGGCTTATCAGGGGGTAACTGCCATGTATGATTTTGAAACTTATCACCGTGCAGAGAGTGTCGCACATGCCGTCTCACTGCTGACGACGGATCCGCAGGCCAGATTGCTGGCGGGCGGAACGGATGTGCTGATCCAGCTTCATCACCTCAATGAACGCTTCCGCCGTATTGTGGATATCCATGATTTGCCGGAACTGCGCGGGATCAGCTGTGATGATGCGGGACATATCCGTATCGGCTCCGCAACCACCTTCTCCGAACTGATTGACAGCCCGGTGATCAACAAGTGTCTGCCCGCGCTGAGCGAAGCGGCTGCCACCATTGCCGGACCGCAGATCCGCAACGTTGCCACTTACGGCGGCAATATCTGTAACGGCGCCACCAGCGGCGACTCTGCCTGTCCGTCCCTGGTTTATCAGGCAGAGCTGGAGATAGCCACCCCGGACGGCATCCGCCGCAGACCACTGCGCGGCTTCCATACCGGTCCGGGTAAAGTGGCCTTTGAACCGGGTGAACTGCTGATCGCGTTCCATTTCTCACCAGAGAATTACCGTGGTAAAGGCTCCGCCGCTTATAAATACGCCATGCGCGGCGCGATGGATATCGCCACCATTAACTGCGCGGCTCTGTGTGATATCAGAGAAGGACGTTTTGAGGAACTGCGCCTCGCCTTCGGGGTTGCCGCACCGACACCGGTCCGCTGTGAACACGCGGAAGCGGCTGCGATCGGAAAACCGGTCACCGCAGACACTCTGAAAGCTGTCAGTCAGGCGATTGAACAGGATGTGGCACCGCGCACGTCATGGCGGGCAGAGAAAGAGTTCCGTTTACACCTGATCCGCGTCCTGAGCGAGCGGGTGATCCGCACGGCGGCTGAACGTCTGGGAGAAAAAATCGCATGAATATCAAAGAATGGAAAACCATCAGCTGCACACTCAACGGACAGGTACGGGAACTGACGGTGTCACCGGCGGCACGGCTGTCCGATGTCCTGCGTGAGCAGGGGCTTATCAGTGTCAAACATGGCTGCTCTGTCGGTGAGTGCGGTGCCTGCACGGTACTTATCGACGGTATCGCGGTGGATACCTGTCTCTATCTGGCGGTCTGGGCGGACGGTAAGCAGATCCGAACCGCCGAAGGTGAGATGAAGCACGGTAAACCGTCTGCGGTACAGCAGGCTTATGCGGACAGCGGCGCGGTACAGTGCGGGTTCTGCACCCCGGGCCTGATTATGATGACCACCGCCCTGCTGGAAAAACACAAAGGGCAGACCCTTACCATCCGTCAGATCCGCCACGGCCTGGCCGGTAACCTGTGCCGCTGCACCGGTTATCAGATGGTTGCCAATGCCGCGGATAAACTCCAGCGTAATCAGTAAACCGCAGAAAATAGACACCGTCCGTCTTCAGGACGGCGGTGTCAGGGTTGCGGTGTCTGTTGCTGCAAAAGTACCGGCAGGGCGTGTTCTTCCCCCCAGCTTTTCAGCATCAGTAAGATCGGTACCAGCGACTGCCCGGCGTCCGTCAGGCTGTATTCCACTTTCGGCGGCACCTCCGCATAGACCTTGCGGTGGACAAGCCCCGCTATCTCAAGCTCCCGTAACTGTTTTGTCAGCATACGCGGGGTAATAAATATCAGCAGCCGTTTCAGCTCGTTAAAGCGTTTGATGCCGCTTATCAGATGGTAAAGGATCATTCCCTTGCCCTTCCCGCCCATCATTTCCAGTGTTGCCTCAACCGGACAGGCCTCATAAGCATACGACTCGTAACGCGTCTTTCTGACAGTATCCATTTTGTACCTATATACCAAAAATGTACGTACTTGTTAAAAACATATCATAGTTTATCATTGCGCCGGTTAATGTAAATTACCTTATAAGGATGCCATCATGACCATCACTCAGGCTGTAATGCAGCGTTATTCAACCAAATCCTTTGATCCGGCGAAAAAAATCAGTGATGAGGTGATGAACAGTATCAAAACATTGCTGCGCTACAGCCCGTCCAGCGTCAATATCCAGCCGTGGCATTTTATTATTGCGGCCAGTGAGGAAGGGAAAAACCGGATCGCGGCATCCACCCGCCCGGGCTTTGAATTTAATACCGCCAAAATTACCGACGCCTCTCATGTTGTGCTGCTGTGCGCAAAAACAGATGTGGATGAAGCCTACATGAACAGCGTTCTGGAACAGGAAGACAAAGACGGCCGTTACACCACGCCGGAACACAAAGCGATGAATAACGGCGGCCGGACTTTCTTTGTTAATCTCCATAAAGAAACACTCGGTGATCTGCCGCACTGGGCGGCAAAACAGGTTTTCCTGAACATGGGGACATTGCTGCTAGGTGCTTCCGCGCTGGGTGTGGATGCTGTTCCGATGGAAGGAATGGATTTTAATACCCTGGATACCGAATTTGGTTTATCCGCCAAAGGGCTGGCACCGGTAGCCGTTGTGTCGCTCGGTTACCGCAAAGAGGATGACTTTAACGCCGCGCTGCCGAAATCCCGCCTGCCGGAAGAGCAGATCATGACCGTTATCTGATACGAAAAAGCCGCGCGGACCGGTAACATCCGTGCGGCTTCGGCACACACACATTTTCTTCCGCTTTCTGCTACCCGGCGGATAACTCGTACTTCTTAATCTTCCGGTACAGAGTGGCAATACCGATCCCCAGCTCCTCTGCTGCCTGACGTTTGTTGTCATAGCGCTGCAGTGCTTCGCGGATCATCTGTTTTTCCATCTCTTCCAGCATGGTTTCCCCGTGCAGTGCCGGATCCTCATCCGCTGCTGCCGCAGGTACGCTTCTGACCGGAATGGTAATTTCGCTGCGGTGAATATCCCCGGTATTCTGAACCGGTGCGGCAGTGCCGCTTATCATCTGCGCCGCATGTCTGGCAAAGTTCGGCGGCAGCAGTGAGATATCAATCACCTCACCCGGCGGCACCACGTTCACCAGATATTCCACCAGGTTACTCAGCTCACGCAGGTTACCCGGCCACGGCCATGCATTAATGACCGCCATCACCTCATCCGAAATGCCCGGATACACCAGACCGAGGCGCCTGGTATGCACATTGAGGAAATGGTGCACCAGCAGCTCCACATCGCCGTGACGCTCACGCAACGGCGGCAGGGCAATCGGGATAACATTGAGGCGGTAATAGAGATCCTCGCGGAATTTACCTTCACTGACAAACTGTTCCAGATTCTGGTTGGTCGCGGACACAATCCGGATATCGACCGGGATGGTCCGGCTTGAGCCAATCGGCTGCACTTCGCGTGATTCTATCGCACGTAATAATTTCGCCTGAACAATCAGCGGCATATCGCCGATTTCATCCAGGAACAGCGTGCCTTTATCTGCCGCCTGAATCAGACCCTGTTTTCCGTTGGCGGACGCGCCGGTAAACGCGCCTTTCACATAACCGAATAATTCACTTTCCAGTAACTGCTCCGGTATCGCCGCACAGTTGATGGCAATAAACGGTTTTTCACTGCGGTTACTCAGCTTATGAATAGCCCGCGCCACCACTTCTTTACCGGTGCCGCTCTCACCGGTGACGAGAATACTCGACGGGCTCGGTGCCACGCGGGAAATCAGGTGTTTCAGCTGACGGATAGGTTCGGATTCCCCGACCAGGTGTTCAATCAGCAATCCGTTTTCATCACGGCGCACTTCATTCATATCAATCGCCGCGTGGGACTGATGAAACGCCATCAGGAACATCTGACAGCCGTTAACCACATGAAGCTGCCCGATAATAATATTGCTCTCCCCTTCCCAGGAGACAATATGCTGTAAATGCCCGCGGTTCAGACTCTTGAAATAGGTCAGCGGACGGATGGCAATGGTTTTGCCGGAAATCTTTTCATGCGGGACATTGAGGATCTTCAGAGCATGCGGATTGGCAAATTTCAGATGATTTGCCTCATCCAGGATCAGAACGCCCTGATCCATAAACTCTATCAGGCTCAGTAATACCTTCTGCGCGGCATTACGGCCTTCCTGTTCATCCAGCAGCTTAGCCACAAAAATATTGGAAATATGCTGCACATAATCCGAGAAGTCATGGATGTTATCCCGGATCCGCTCCTGCTGTTCAGAGGTGACGGCCACCAGGCTGATAACCCCGATACAGCGATCCTGGAAGATGATCGGTGTACCGATAAACGCTTTCTCCTTACAGTTATCTTTATCCGCGCAATTGAGGCAGAGCGGATCAAAACAGGAGTGCGTGACTATCTTTTCTTTTTTGGTATCCAGCACATAGCGGAGCAGCTGGGAATTATTGGTCAGACGATGTCCGAGGTGCTGGTTAAACAGCCCTGTTCCGGCAATCCTTGTCAGTTTGTCATCAACGATTTCAACATCAAGCTGTAACACACTGGCGAGCATTTTGCTGAAGTGAACAATCGTCGGCTGTATCTGCATCAGCACAGATGGTGATTTTTCAGTGATCATGCTTACGACTTCCTATGCTCTTAAAACGACATATCGAAAAGAAAGTTCATAACGCGACAAATTAATGATTTTATTATAGTTATTTATCAACGGGCTGAATTATCACCCACTGATAGCACAAGATTGCCAGATCTTTATCACCGAAACTCTAACGTATGTACAAAAATCACACTTTTCTTCAGATTTGATAATGAAACTGGAATCTCCGTCACTCTATTTTATCAATATGATAAATCCGCCGGGGTGTTTATCATTCTGGCCCCGCTTCCGGCGGTTCCGCCCTCTCACCGGTCTGATACCGGCGACTTTTCACCCTTGCTGAAAATAACTTTTATTCGCATTTGTCACACATAACCCGGCCATCAGCCCCTGATAATTGTGATCACCCTCCCGAATCCGCCCTGCATTTCACCCCCGGAAGATCATTCCGGCTGATTTGGCATGCTTATTGTTAATAGTCACAGTACACATGCAGAAATGCCTTCTTCTCACTGCATATTCAATTGTCACCGGCCATTTCACATAGGATTTAAAGATGAAAAACGTTAATGAATTATTGAAAGATATCGCCAGACTGAAATCTAATCTTCATCAAAAGGATTTTTTGCTTACCTGGGAACAGAGTCAGGATGAACTGACGATGGTGCTTGATATTGCAGCTGCACTGAAAGGGCTGCGTGCCGATAACATCGCAACCAACGTATTCACAAATGGCCTTGGCATCTCTGTTTTCCGTGACAACTCCACCCGTACCCGTTTCTCTTATGCTTCTGCACTGAATATGCTCGGCCTGGCCCAGCAGGACCTCGACGAAGGTAAATCTCAGATTGCTCACGGCGAAACCGTACGTGAAACGGCCAACATGATTTCATTCTGTGCGGATGCCATCGGTATCCGTGACGATATGTACCTCGGTGCCGGTAACGCCTATATGCGTGAAGTGGGTGCGGCTCTGGATGAAGGTTTTGAGGAAGGCGTTCTGCCGCAGCGTCCTGCGCTGGTTAACCTGCAGTGTGATATCGACCACCCGACACAGTCTATGGCTGACCTGGCCTGGTTACGTGAGCACTTCGGTTCACTGGAAAACCTGAAAGGCAAGAAAATCGCCATGACCTGGGCGTATTCACCAAGCTACGGTAAACCACTCTCTGTACCGCAGGGCATCATCGGTCTGATGACCCGCTACGGTATGGATGTGACGCTGGCGCATCCGGAAGGTTATGACCTGATCCCTGACGTTATTGATGTGGCGAAAAACAACGCCAAACAATCCGGCGGCAGCTTTAAGCAGGTTACATCGATGGAAGAAGCGTTCAAAGATGCGGATATCGTGTATCCGAAATCCTGGGCACCTTACAAAGTCATGGAACAGCGTACCGAACTGCTGCGTGCCAATGACCATGACGGCCTGAAAGCCCTTGAGCAGCGCTGCCTGGCACAGAACGCCAACCATAAAGACTGGCATTGTACTGAAGAGATGATGAAGCTGACCAAAGACGGCGAAGCGCTGTACATGCACTGTCTGCCTGCGGATATCACCGGTGTTTCCTGTAAGGAAGGGGAAGTGGAAGAAGCTGTATTCGAGAAATACCGTATCGCCACTTACAAAGAAGCCAGCTGGAAGCCGTATATCATCTCCGCCATGATTCTGGCCCGCAAATTCCCGCAGCCTGCCCTGGTTCTTGAGCAACTGCTGAAAAACGCACGTAAACGTATTTTATAAATCCGGATCCCGGCCGTCACCGGCCGGGTTCTTTTCCCGATGATATGAGGTGAGGCTCTATGTCTGTCTTCTCACTGAAGTTAGATATTTCAGATAACCGTTATTTCAACGGTAAACACTCCCCGCTTTTTTCCCGTGAAGAAGCACATAAGGCGCTGAAGTTTCATGAGAAAATTACGGGTTACCATCCGACACCACTGTATGACATGAAAGATCTCGCCGCGCTGTTCGGCGTGCGTAATATCCTGGTGAAAGATGAGTCACAGCGTTTTGATCTGAATGCATTCAAAATTCTGGGCGGCTCTTATGCTATCGCCCACCTGTTGTGCGAAAAGTACAACATGGATATTAACGATTTCTCTTTCGAGAAACTCAAAAGCACTCTGACTGAAAAAATGACGTTCGCCACCACCACTGACGGTAACCACGGCCGCGGTGTGGCCTGGGCGGCACGCGCACTCGGTCAGAAAGCGGTGGTGTACATGCCGAAAGGCTCCGCACAGGAACGTGTGAATCACATTACCGGCCTCGGGGCGGAGTGTATCGTCACAGATATGAACTACGACGATACCGTCCGTCTCACCATGGAAAATGCCAAAAAACACGGCTGGATCGTGGTTCAGGATACCGCCTGCGAAGGATACACCAAGATCCCGACCTGGATTATGCAGGGCTACACCACACTGGCTGCCGAAGCGGTTGCCCAGATGAAAGAGATGAAGATTCAGCGTCCGACCCACGTGCTGTTACAGGCCGGTGTGGGTGCGATGGCCGGCGGTGTGCTGGGCTATCTGGTCGATGAGTTCGGGGCAAAAAATCTGCATTCCATTATTGTCGAGCCGGATCTGGCTGACTGTCTCTACCGTTCCAGCCTGAAAGGCGAAATCGTCAATGTCGGCGGCGATATGGCCACCATCATGGCGGGTCTGGCCTGCGGCGAGCCGAACCCTATCGGCTGGGATCTGATGCGTAACTGCGCGACACAGTTTATCTCCTGTGAAGATGCGGTGGCTGCCCTCGGCATGCGTGTCCTCGGTAACCCGTACGGCAAAGACAGCCGCGTGATTTCCGGTGAATCCGGCGCGGTCGGTCTCGGTGTGCTGGCTGCGGTTAACTATCATCCGGAACGTGCGGAACTGATGGCAAGACTCGGCCTGAACAGTGATTCCGTCATCCTCGTGATCAACACCGAAGGTGACACAGATACCAAACATTACCGTGAAGTTGTCTGGGAAGGTAAAAACCCGGCGCAGAAATATTAACTAATTGGAGTATTGAAATATGGCTAAGCAAATCCCGTTTGATGAAATTGTCAAAAAAGCTGAACACTATAAAAAAGATATGACCCGTTTTCTGCGCGACATGGTGGCAATTCCCAGCGAAAGCTGCGACGAAAAACGCGTGATTCACCGTATCAAAGAAGAGATGGAAAAAGTCGGCTTTGATAAAGTGGATATCGACCCGATGGGTAACATTCTGGGTTATATCGGTCACGGTCCGCACCTGATTGCCATGGATGCGCACATCGATACCGTGGGTATCGGTAACATCAAAAACTGGGAATTCGACCCGTACGAAGGTATGGAAAACGACGAAATCATCGGCGGACGCGGTACCTCTGACCAGGAAGGCGGCATGGCCTCTATGGTCTATGCCGGTAAAATCATCAAAGATTTAGGTCTGGAAGACCAGTACACCCTGCTGGTGACCGGGACTGTTCAGGAAGAAGACTGTGATGGTCTGTGCTGGCAGTACATCATCGAGCAGGACAAAATCAGACCGGAATTCGTGGTCAGTACCGAACCGACTGACTGCCAGATTTACCGCGGCCAGCGCGGCCGTATGGAAATCCGCATTGATGTTCCGGGGATCAGCTGCCACGGCTCCGCACCGGAGCGCGGTGACAACGCAATCTTCAAAATGGGTCCGATTCTGGGTGAACTGCAGGAGCTGTCAAAACGTCTGGCCACTGACGATTTCCTCGGCCAGGGCACACTGACTGTTTCTGAAATTTTCTACACCTCACCAAGCCGCTGTGCTGTTGCTGACAGCTGCGCAGTCTCTATCGACCGCCGCCTGACCTGGGGCGAAACCTGGGAAGGCGCACTGGAAGAAATCCGCGCATTACCGGCTGTCAAAGCAGCGAAAGGCGTGGTCTCTATGTACACCTATGAGCGTGCCTCCTGGACCGGTCTGGTCTATCCGACAGAGTGCTACTTCCCGACCTGGAAAGTGGAAGAAGATCACTTCACCGTGAAGACACTGGATCGCGCTTACCGCGGCCTGTTCAACAAAGAGCCGGTTGTTGATAAGTGGACTTTCTCCACCAACGGTGTTTCTATCATGGGTCGTCACGGCATTCCGGTTATCGGTTTTGGTCCGGGCAAAGAGCCTGAAGCTCACGCACCAAACGAAAAAACCTGGAAAGATCACCTGGTGACCTGTGCGGCGATGTACGCGGCCATTCCGTTAAGCTACATGGCTGAAATGAAAAAATAATCTTGTCTTACCGGCCCCGTACTGATGTGCGGGGCTTTTTCAGGAGTACCCCCTATGCGCACACTGATTATCAACGGCACCGTTGTCAATGCGGACGGACAATACCGGCAGGATGTTCTGATTGAAAACGGCCTGATCTCACAGGTTGCACCGGATATTGCACCGGAGACAGATGACCGCGTTATTGATGCACAGGGATGTTATGTTTTTCCGGGCGGTATTGATGTTCATACCCATTTTAATATTGATGTCGGCCTTGCCCGCAGCTGTGATGATTTTTACACCGGCACGCGTGCGGCAGCCTGCGGCGGTACCACCACCATTATCGATCATATGGGATTTGGTCCGGCGGGTTGTTCACTGCACCACCAGCTTGAGAATTATCACCGCTACGCCAAAGGACGCGCCGTTATCGATTACAGTTTTCACGGCGTGATCCAGCATATCAACGACGATATTTTAAATGAAATTCCGCTGATGGTGGCGGACGGGATCAGCAGCTTCAAACTCTATCTGACTTATCAGTACAAGCTCGATGATCCGGATATTTTACGTGCCCTGCAACAGCTTAACCACGCCGGGGCGCTGACCACCGTGCATCCGGAAAATGATGCGGTGATAGCACAGCGCAAAGCGGAGTTTGTGAAGAAAGGACAAACCTCACCGATTTTCCATGCCCTGAGCCGTCCGGCAGAATGTGAGGCGGAAGCAATCGGCAGGATGATTAATCTGGCGCATATCTGCGGCAATGCGCCGCTCTATATCGTCCACCTTTCCAACGGATTGGGTCTCGATTACCTGAAGATGGCGAAAGCCCGCCACCAGCCGGTCTGGATAGAAACCTGTCCGCAGTATCTGTTCCTTGATGAACGCTGTTATGAGCGCGATGACGGCCTGAAATTTATTCTCAGCCCGCCGCTGCGTAACCGCCGGGAAGCCGATGCCCTGTGGCTGGGTATTGATGACGGCGCGATTGATGTGGTCGCCACCGATCACTGCACCTTCCCGTATCAGCAGCGTCTGGCGCTGTCCGGCGGGAATTTCACCCGCTGTCCGAACGGCCTGCCGGGTGTTGAGAACCGTATGTTACTGCTGTTTTCTGCAGGCGTGATGCAGGGACGGATTTCACCGGAACACTTTGTTTCCCTGACCAGTGCAATGCCGGCAAAACTGTTTGGTATCTGGCCGGAGAAAGGCGTGATCCGCCCGGGCGCAGACGGTGATATCACCATTATCGACCCGGCGCAGGAAACCACTATCCGCCATGCGGATCTGCATGATAACGCGGACTACAGCCCGTACGAAGGCATGACGGTACAGGGCGCAGTCTGCTGCACACTGTCGCGCGGTGATATTGTTTACCGTGACGGCGAATTTACTGCTGAACCCGGCCGCGGCCGTTTCCTGAAACGCCGTCCGTTTAAGGCTCCGCACCGGTGTTATTAATTTTTTCCGATTATCGTTTCAACTAATTCATTACGGGTAAAAAAGGATGAAAAAAACAATCGTATTAGCACTGGGCGGCAACGCACTGGGAAATGATCTTCCGGGACAGATGGCTGCCGTCAAAACCACCTCTGTCGTGATTGCCGACCTGATTGCTCAGGGATACCGCGTTGTGGTCACACACGGCAACGGCCCGCAGGTGGGGATGATAACCGGCGCATTTGAAGCTGCCAGCAAAACCGAAGCCAAATCACCGGTTCTGCCGATGTCAGTCTGTGTGGCACTGAGCCAGGGATATATCGGTTACGATTTGCAGAACGCACTGCGTGAAGAGCTGCTGAACCGGGGTATCAATAAGCCGGTTGCCACTATCGTGACACAGGTAGAAGTGGATGCGGCGGATCCGTCATTTAAAAACCCGGCCAAACCTATCGGCGCGTTCTACAGCAAAGAAGAAGCGGAAGCCCTGAGCAGGAAAGGGTTTGAGATGCGCGAAGATGCGGGCCGTGGTTACCGCCGCGTGGTCTCATCACCGAAACCGGTTGATATTATTGAAAAAGAAACCGTCAAAGCCATGCTGGATGCTGATCAGCTGGTGATCACTGTCGGCGGCGGCGGTATTCCGGTGATCCGCGACGGCAACACCCTGCGCGGGGCCAATGCGGTTATCGACAAAGACTGGGCGAGCGCCAAACTGGCAGAGATGATCGATGCGGATATGCTGATTATCCTGACCGCCGTGGAAAAAATTGCCATCAACTTCGGCAAACCAAACGAGCAGTGGCTGGATAAACTGACATCTGCGGATGCACAGCGTTATATCGATGAGAAACATTTTGCACCGGGCTCCATGTTACCGAAAGTGGAAGCCGCGCTCTCCTTCAGCCGCAGTAAAAAAGGCCGCAAGGCACTGATTACTCTGCTGAATAAAGCCAAAGACGGTATTGAGGGTAAAACCGGTACTATTATCGGCGATTAATCTTCCTTTTGTTAATATAACGGCCGGGTTTCCCGGCCGTTTTTCTGCTGCAATAATTATAAACCACTGATTGGTTTTTCTTTCGGATATTTCAGTGTGTAACTCAGCGGCAGTTCCATTACCTGCTGCGGCTTCAGCTCCACTTTCCATTCCACTTCACCGGTCTGTTTATTAACGGTCCCTTCTCCGGTTTTAACATCTTTCACCAGGATATTGGTATCCTGACTGACCGGGATCTGATCAAACACCGTTACCACCAGCGGCGCTTTGGCGAAAGATGACAGGGTAATCATATAACCTTCGCTCTGTTCAACCGCAGAGCCCAGAATACCCGGCTGTTTTGTCAGTTTACTGTCCACCTTACGGCTGACCTGAATATCTTTATTCATGCCGAACGGCAGTTCCAGCTCATTAGTTATCAGGCCGGAATCGATATAAGTCTGCCCGATATAACGGTTATCAAAATAGATATTCGCCTTACCGCTGAGCAGATTCAGCGCCGGTGCGTTTTCCACAACCGCCTGTAAATACACATGTTCGTCCATCTTAGGCCGTGTGATATAACGGTATTTTCCGTCCAGCGCCGTCTGTTTGATCGTCAGTGAGCGCGACTCCGCAACGGACGGCAGGGAGTACGGTTTATCAATGCGGTATGTCAGGCTGATACCGTTACTCTCTGCGGTAACAAACGACGAGATCCCGCCGGCAGGGGCTTGTTTCGCTGAGCGGTTGCGGCTGTACTCCTTCTTGTCCTCCGCCATCATAGCCACCGGGGCAGGCGCCATTTCACCCATCACCGCATACTCATTGATCAGTGACAGATACTGCGGATAAAGTTGCGGCGGGGCAATACTCTGTACCGGGTCGGCGGATGACAGCACCAGATCCACCTGATCCCAGTCAATACCGGTGTTCTGGATCACATCCGCTTTGTAGGTCAGCGTCACCGGCTTATCCATACCGGCGCTGCGGATATCATAGGACGGCGCCCAGGCCGCATCCGGCGTGATATAGTCGATATCCAGTTCCGCTGTCACCGCTTTTTTCGTGGACACATTCAGCACCAGCTGTGTGCGGCGCTCCTTAAACTGTGTGACTTTCTCTTCATACTGCGCTTTCAGCAGTGTCAGTGCTTCGGTTTTTTCTTTGATTTGCCGGGAATATTCCAGCTGTTCCGCATAGATTTTTGCCA
This sequence comes from Morganella sp. HSTU-ASny43, assembly GCF_022819185.1. Lineage (NCBI taxonomy): Bacteria > Pseudomonadati > Pseudomonadota > Gammaproteobacteria > Enterobacterales > Morganellaceae > Morganella > Morganella sp. HSTU-ASny43. Next base: position 121,175 of record NZ_WSPG01000002.1, on the reverse strand, counting down.
TCTGAGTGCGGATAAAATCCAGCTTCTGCACGGATTGCTCCTGTGTCAGCGGCGCCCCGCCGGTGCCGAAGAAATCCTGATCACGCAGCAGACCCAGCTGCTCGTTATTCACTTCCGTCTGCATATTCAGCTGCTGAATCGCCAGATCCTGCTCCTCAATCTGCGCCTTCATAGCATTGATTTCGTCTGAATACACCGGCTTTTCAATTTCGCTGCGCAGATTGACGGACTGAATGATGACATCATCATTATTCAGCATAACGGATAAGCTGCCGGGATTAATATTTCCGGCCACATTAGTCAGGATCACATCACTGTCACCGGCAGGCAGATTCAGTGTTGCGCTGTTACTCAGCTCTGCCCCGCGCAGGAAAATCGTGGCTTTGTTAAGTTTTACATCCTGAACAATTACATTCGGTTTGCCCGCCGCCGCGGCTGTTACCGCCATACCGGCGATCAGCAGGGTACTTTTAACGCCAAAGGTTAATGTCATTACTTAACTCCCTGATTATTATCATCACGATTCCGGCACCGTATACCGGCAGGCCGCTGTGTACACCATAACTCACCATAGTAGAACAGCTGCGGTAACGAAGATAACGGAATAACCCTAAAAGCGCGGCTGCCCGCCGTTTGCCGGGCTTTTTATATGTTACTGCTTCTTTAAAACGGTATTTTATGATTAACATTTGCACGTTTATTGTTTAGTATACTAAACACATTTTCTTCTGACGGATAAAAAAGGTCGCAACCATGACGACACTCCGGACACACACGGCAGCGCCTGCCACTTCACGCAACAAGCTGTTATGGATAGCCGGGATGGGCTGGACATTTGACGCCATGGATGTCGGGCTGCTGGCATTTCTGCTGGCCGCCCTGCAGGCCGACTGGGGGCTGAGTGCCGCACAGCTCGGCTGGATCGGCAGTCTTAATGCCGCCGGAATGGCAGTCGGTGCCTTTGTTTTCGGTCTGATGGCAGACCGGAAAGGGCGCAAACCGGTGTTTATTATCACTCTGCTGCTGTTCAGTCTGGGATCCGGGCTGACTGCTGTCGCCGGTTCGCTGGCCGTGGTGCTGGTGCTGCGCTTTTTCATCGGGATGGGACTGGGCGGGGAGCTGCCGGTAGCCTCCACGCTGGTCAGTGAGAGCGTAGCCCCTCACGAACGCGGCCGTGTGGTTGTGCTGCTGGAGAGCTTCTGGGCCGTGGGCTGGCTGATTGCGGCACTGATTGCCTATTATGTTATCCCTGATTACGGCTGGCGCACGGCGATGCTGCTCAGCGCCCTGCCTGCGCTGTATGCCCTCTGGCTGCGGGCAAAGCTGCCGGAGCCGGTATCCCGCTATACCGCGCAGGAGCGCCCGAAACTCACCATTGCGCAATCGATGGCACTGATCTGGTCGCCGCAGTACCGCCGTGCCACCCTGATGCTGTGGATCCTGTGGTTCTGTGTCGTGTTTTCCTATTACGGCATTTTTCTCTGGCTGCCGGGCGTGGCGATCCTCAAGGGATTCAGTCTGATAAAAAGCTTTCAGTATGTGCTGATCATGACACTCGCCCAGTTGCCCGGCTATTTCAGTGCCGCCTGGCTTATCGAGCGTTACGGCCGCAAATTCGTGCTGGTCACCTATCTCGCCGGAACAGCAATCAGTGCTTACGGGTTCAGTTGCGCGGAAACCGCCACGGCACTGGTCATTTCGGGCATGCTGCTCTCATTCTTTAATCTCGGCGCCTGGGGCGCGCTCTACGCCTACACGCCGGAGCAGTATCCGGACAGTGTCCGCGCCACCGGTGCCGGTACCGCCACCGCAATCGGTCGGATAGGCGGGATCCTCGGCCCTCTTCTGGCCGGTTACCTGATTCAGTATCAATTTGCTGTCAGCACGATTTTCCTGATCTTCAGTGCCGCGGTGGTTATCGCCATTCTCTCCGTCATTTTCCTTGGCGCGGAAACCCGTAACCGCGAGCTCAGTACCATTTAACATCTGTTCTGACGGCGGTTATTCCGCCGTCAGAGCCTGATGCAGCGCATAGTTATCGCTGTCATTCCTCCCCTTTACCGCAACAGGCGCGTATAATTCAGCCATTATGTCACTGCCGGATCGCCGGCGAAAACCGTAAAAAGAAAATGAATCAATACGATAAAATCAGTAAATTTCTGAGTTATGTCCTGCGGCACCAGCCGGACTCCATCGGGATCCGCCTCGACAATGAAGGCTGGACAGATATCACCGTGCTCCTGCGTCAGGCCGCTGCTCACGGCACACCGTTTGACCGTGAAACGCTGGAAAAGGTGGTGGAAACCAATGACAAAAAGCGGTTTACGATCTCATCCGACGGCATGTATATCCGTGCGGCACAGGGGCATTCTGCCGGACAGGTGGCGATCGATTACCCGCCGCAGACACCGCCGGATATTCTGTATCACGGTACCGCTATCCGGTTTATCAGTGATATCTGTGAACTGGGATTAATTGCCGGATCACGGCACTATGTGCACCTCAGCGCGGATGAAGATACCGCACTGACTGTCGGTGCCCGTCACGGCAAACCGGTGGTACTCACCATTGCCGCCGGGGAGATGCATAAAACCGGTTATCCGTTCTATCTGGCGGATAACGGCGTCTGGCTGACGCCGCATGTACCGATCAAATACCTGTCGCAGAAAAAACCCGGCTGACCGGGTTTATGCGTTAAGACGTGCTGCATGCCACGCGATATGATCCGCGATAAAACTCGCAATGAAGTAATAGCTGTGATCATAACCGGCATGCACACGGATGGTGTGCGGGATATTGTGTGTTTCGCAGGCGGATTTCAGTAACCCGGTTTTCAGCTGCTTACTGAAGAAGGTATCGGCAAGTCCCTGATCAACCAGCATATCCGTCACCCGGTGGCCGGATTCAATCAGTTTCACCGCATCATACTGTTCCCACGCCGCTTTATCCTCTCCCAGATAGGCAGAAAACGCTTTTTCGCCCCACGGCACCTGTGACGGTGACACAATCGGCGCAAATGCCGACACGCTGAGAAATGCATCCGGATTACGCAGCGCCAGCATCAGTGCGCCGTGCCCGCCCATCGAGTGCCCGCAGATACCGCGTTTTTCCGATGTGCCGAAATGTCCGCTTACCAGGGTGTGCAGCTCATTCAGAATATAATCATACATCTGATAATGCGCTTTCCACGGCTCCTGTGTGGCATTGACATAAAACCCGGCGCCCTGGCCAAGATCGTACTCTTTATCATCCGCCACCTGACTGCCGCGCGGACTGGTATCCGGCGCGACAATCACCAGACCGAGCTCCGCTGCATAACGCTGCGCCCCGGCTTTGGTGATAAAATTCTGCTCGTTGCAGGTCAGCCCGGAAAGCCAGTACAACACCGGACATTTCTCTGTTTTTGCCTGCGGCGGCAGAAACACGGAAAAGGTCATCGGCGTACCGGTCACCGCAGAATGGTGACGCCAGACTTCCTGGCTGCCGCCGAAACAGGCGTGATGTTCAATCCGTTCCATATTATCTCCCTGAATACGTTATCAGTAATGAATGACGGTGCGGATGGATTTACCGTCGTGCATCAGATCAAAAGCTTCATTGATTTTATCCAGTTCCATGGTGTGCGTGACAAACGGTGCCAGCTCGATTTTGCCGCTCATGGCATCTTCCACCATTCCCGGCAACTGAGTACGCCCTTTCACGCCGCCGAACGCCGTACCTTTCCAGACCCGGCCGGTCACCAGCTGGAACGGACGGGTTGAAATCTCTTTTCCGGCACCCGCCACCCCGATAATCACTGACTGTCCCCAGCCACGGTGCGCACTTTCCAGCGCCGACCGCATCACATTGACATTGCCGATACATTCAAAGGTATGATCCACACCCCATTTGGTCATTTCGACCAGCACCTGCTGAATAGGTTTGTCATAATCATTGGGATTAATGCAGTCTGTGGCGCCGAACTGTTTTGCCAGCTCAAACTTGGACGGATTGGTATCGATAGCAAAGATGCGGCCCGCTTTTGCCTGACGTGCGCCCTGCACCACAGCCAGCCCGATACCGCCGAGGCCGAATACCGCCACAGAATCCCCTTCCTGTACCTTCGCGGTATTGTGTACCGCGCCGATCCCGGTGGTCACGCCGCAGCCGAGCAGACAAACCTGCTCCGCATTGGCCTGCGGATTGATTTTCGCCAGTGATACTTCCGCCACAACGGTATATTCGCTGAATGTTGAGCAGCCCATATAGTGATAGAGCGGCTGACCGTTATACGAGAAACGGCTGGTGCCGTCCGGCATCACGCCTTTGCCCTGGGTTTCGCGGACGGCAACACAGAGGTTGGTTTTACCGGAGGTACAGAAATCACACTCACCGCACTCGGCGGTGTACAGCGGGATCACATGGTCGCCCGGTTTCACACTGGTCACGCCCTCACCGACCTCAACCACCACCCCGGCACCTTCATGGCCGAGCACCACCGGGAACAGACCTTCCGGATCATCACCGGAAAGCGTGTAGGCATCGGTATGGCATACCCCGGTGTGACTGATTTTCACCAGCACTTCACCTTTCTTCGGCGGTGCCACATCAATTTCAACAATTTCAAGGGGTAAACCCGGCCCGAAGGCGACTGCTGCGCGTGATTTCATAACGGTTCCTCTGTGTCTGAGGCTTATCATGGCAGGCGATAAGCACGAATGCCGTCCACCATACCGCACAACAGCGCTGCCTGTATAGCGCCGGTCAGCAGGTGGCCGCCACCACGGAAGCCGCGACCGCGCCGGTGGCACCGGACGAAAACCTGCCGCCGTTATTGCGGGAAGCGCTGCAGATTATGGACAGTGATGATGGTGAACAGGCCTTTCTGCACAGCCCGGAGAGTCTGATTCGGGGGTTTGAGGTGCAGCTTACATCAGCACCGGGGAGTTGCTGATAACGAAAAAAACGAAAACCATTATCGTCCGGCCCGGTAACGCAAATTCGCCAGATCATGACCGGACGGTTGCTGGTAAATATCCAGCCGGAAATATTTTGCCGACGCATTCACATATTCAAATATCTGCGACTGAGTTTCCTCATAATCAACCCAGGTGGTGGAGCGGGTAAAACAGTATATTTCAACCGGCAATCCCTCCGGTGTCGGCGACATGGTTCTGATCACCAGATACATATCCGCCCGCACATCACCGCGCATTTTGATCCAGTTAAGAAGATATTTGCGGAACAGCTGTAAATTAGTGACCCCTTTTGCAGCCATCCACTCTTTTACGTCATCATAACCGGTATTTTCCGCCAGTATTTCATCCAGTGACTGACGAAACGATTCCTGATTCCGCAGCTCCGCTAATAACGTTTCATCAGCAAACGATACTGAGGACTGATCAATATAAAAACTGCGTTTAATACGGCGGCCGCCGGAAGAGAACATCGGCTGCCAGTTAGTGTATTTTTCGGTCAGGAAATCTTTTGTCGGGATCCTTGAGATCGTATTATCCCAGTTGCGGACAGTAATGGTATGCAGCGCAATATCAATCACTTCACCGCTGATATTACTGCCGGGCAATTCTATCCAGTCATACAGTTTCAGCACCTTACCGTTGGAGACCAGAATATTGGCCACAAAGGATAATAAGGTGTGCTGAAAGACAAACATCAGAACAGCTGCAACGGCACCGAAACCGGAAATAATAATCAGCGGCGACTGCGAGGTCATTAACGCAATAATCAGGATAAAGGAAACAATCCACACCCCGATTTTGGCAATTTCAATATACCCCTTTATCGAGCTGTTACGGTACGATGAACGCCCGGTATGGCGCAGGATAAATATATCCAGCCCGTCATTAACCAGTGAAGCCAGATTAATAATCAGGAATGCGCTGCATACGGTATTAAACAGAATATTCATTTCTGCCGAAAAGGTCGGCAGCATTTTATTAATGTACAGCACCAGCGTGACAGCCACGACAGAGGCACTTTTCTTGGCAATACTGTGGATCATGCTGTCGTCAGTCAGGTTAGTAAATAACGACAACAAACGTTTTGCCACGCGCAGAAATATAAGCCGCCCGAGAAACCAGGTGACCAGCAGAATAACCACCAGAATCACCGCTGATAAAACGGCGCTCGCGGTAATAAAATCATATAATTCAGATAATTTTTCCATCATATCTCACAGCATACATCAAAATATCAGCAATAGAGTCTGACACAGGTAAAATATGTGTGTTTGATTACAGGTGATATCAGGCTGTTACCGGTTATTTCCGGCGGGAAATTCAGGATTTTTCCTGCGGCTCACAGACCATATGCCCCGGTGATTCCGGATTCAGATCACGGGTGCCGAAGCGGCGGACAGAATAATCAGAGCGGATACAGTGATAAACCCGGCCTGATGCGGCAGAGGATACCGTAAAATCAATATTCCGCTTACCGGTAACGGACGGCGGATTTTCTTTAATATTGCTGATGGTGAGATCTGATATATCCCCCACCTGAAAATCGCGGTTAATCGCAGCCTGTGCATGCATTTTCAGGGAATCCGGCGTATAGAGAAGTCCTGTACCCGGTATCATCCGAAATCCGCCGGTACTACGATCGCACAATTGTGATAATCCCGCATCGCGATAAGGAATATAGTGATAATAGTTCTCATTACGATCACGGACGGATTTATCATGCTGAATACACCGCAACTCAGTCTGGCTGAAATCAATAATACCGTGCCGGTTGCCGGGGCAAAATCCGGTTTTCTGCGCAAGCTGTTTGCCTTTTCCGGCCCGGGTGCACTGGTGGCGGTGGGATATATGGATCCCGGAAACTGGATCACCTCGATTCAGGGCGGGGCGCTGTACAGTTATCTGCTGCTGTCGGTGATTTTGCTGTCCAGCCTGATTGCGATGCTGTTACAGGCAATGTGCGCAAAACTCGGGATCGTCACCGGCCAGGATCTGGCACAGGCTACCCGGGCACGGGTCGGGCCGAAGCTGGCGGCGCTGTTGTGGATCACCACGGAACTGGCGATTATGGCGACCGAGATTGCGGAGGTGATCGGCAGTGCGGTGGCACTGAACCTGCTGTTCGGCATTCCGCTGATGGCCGGTGTGCTGCTGACAGTACTGGATGTATTTCTGCTGCTGGTGCTGATGAAACTCGGTTTCCGCAAAATTGAAGCCTTTGTGTTTGTCCTGATCTTAACGATTTTCCTGATTTTTGCCTACGAGGTGATGCTGTCGGACCCGGACATGAGTGCAGTATTGCGCGGCTTTATTCCGTCGGAGAAAATCTTCACCGCCACACTGGCCGGGCAGGATTCCGCCCTGCTGATCGGGCTGGGGATTGTCGGGGCAACGGTGATGCCGCATAACCTCTATCTTCACTCTTCTATTGTGCAGAGCCGTCAGTATGACCGCCGCAGTGAGGCCGGGCTGCGCGAGGCGATCCGCTTTGCAACAATTGATTCCAATATCCAGCTCGGGTTTTCATTTATTATCAACTGTCTGCTGCTGGTGCTCGGTGCAGCGCTGTTTTTCGGTAACGATCCGTCTGACCTCGGACGTTTCACCCAGCTGTATGACGCGCTGCAGAATCCGGGTATCGTCGGCGGTATCGCCAGTGCCACGCTCTCCACACTGTTCGCGGTGGCGCTGCTCGCCTCCGGGCAGAACGCCACAATCACCGGTACACTGACCGGGCAGATTGTGATGGAAGGCTTTATTCATCTGCGGCTGCCGATGTGGCTGCGCCGGGTGATCACCCGTGGTCTGGCCGTGATCCCGGTGATTATCTGTATTTACCTGTGGGGGGATCGCGAGGATGTGGTGGAAAGTCTGCTGATTTATACCCAGGTGTTTCTGAGTATCGCCCTGCCGTTCTCCATGATCCCGCTGCTGCTGATGACCTCGAGCAAAAAAATCATGGGGGTGTTTGTGAACTCGCAGCTGACGATCATACTCGGGACTGTTTCCACTGTGGCACTGGTGATCCTCAATTTACAGTTGATCCGGGAAGTGGCCGGGATGCTGTTCCGTGCCTGAATAATCCGGGTACGGTGCCGTACCCGGAAAATCCGTGATCAGCACTTCGGGGCGCTGTCCATTTTATTCAGCCGTGTCATGATGGCCTCCAGCACGCCGCCGCCGATCGCGCGGGCTTTGTCAGAAACCGAACGGAAGTCCGCCAGTGCACCGCGCGGGTCAACGTCAGCGATTTTAAACCCTTCCGGCACACACAGCCCTTCATTGAGCAGGCCGCGTACCATGCCGTCCATCGGCGAGAGAATTTCTGTGTCACCGATACGGGCAATCACATCCCCCTCGTGTACCAGGTCGCCGATATTCACATGGCGCGTCATCATGCCGCTGTGCGGTGCGCGTAACACGCGTTCGGTGGTTTTGCCGTTGATATTGCCCGGAATACCGGTATTCGGTGCCGCGCTGCCGTGGGTGATCACCCGTCCGAGGTGATGACCGCGCTGAGTTTCAATCACCGCATCACAGTCCACACCGGCCTCAAAGCCCGGTCCGAGGGCAATGGTGCAGGGAGCCATCTTGCGGTGGGTACCGGCAACATTGCGTTTGGCGATAATGGCATCCACCACCACATCCGGGTGCAGCGCCGGTAACAGTTCGCCGTGTTCGTCCGCCAGCACCGGGATAGCGCCTTCTTTCAGGTAGCGGTTTACTTCATCAATATCATGAGCATAACGGGCACAGACGCCTTCCACACAGCTTTCGCCGTCATAGAGCGCCTGGGCGAAAGAGACCGTACAGCGGATCACGGTCGGTTTGCAGACATCCAGCATCACCACTTCAAAACCGCTGTGATACAGGCGTAATGCCACGCCGGTTGCCAGGTCACCCGCGCCGCGGATCACCACGCGTTTTGCTCTGCGGGCTTCTGCCGGGTTCTGTTTCATTGCCCCGCCCGGTGCATCATTCATAACCTGTAACAGCTCAGCCAGAATACTGACCGCGATTTCATGGGGCGTTTCTGCACCGATATCATAGCCAACCGGCGCATGAAGCCGGGAGAGCTGTGCATCAGATACCCCGGATTCGCTTAATTGTTTAGTGAATGTCTGTACTTTGCGGCGGCTGCCGAGTAACCCGAGGTATTTTAACGGCTTGTCGATAAGGCAGTTGAGGGATTCCAGATCCTGGCTGTTGGTGGCGATAATCACATAATCTTCCGGCTGCGGATCCAGCTGGTTCACCGCATCGGTAAATGAAGGCGCGTGCCACAGGCGGGTTGACGGCGGGAACAGATCCGGCTCAAGGCTGCCGGCATACACATCCGCCACATGAATATCGATATTCAGGAAAGCCGCCAGCTGTGCAATAGCACGGTTGACGTGACCACCGCCGAGAAGGATCAGACGCGGGCGCACACCGTGTACCGCGATATACACCGACATCGCACCGCCGCAGTCAGAGCCGACAGCATGCTGCCCGTTGCGGGCCATCCGGCCGTGGAACATGCGGGAACGCCCTTCGTGCAGCGCTTCCACCGCCTCTTCAATCACTTTGCGCTCCACCATACCACCGCCGATGGTACCGATAGTTTTTCCGTCCCCCAGCACCAGCATTTGTGCGCTGTGACGGGGAGTGCTGCCTGAACATTCAATAATTTCCGCCATGGCAAACGGGCAATTTTTCTCAACCAACTTCGCTGCTTCGGTAAAAATTTTCATAAACAGACCTCAATGGATATCCCTGCATTTATCATTGATATTATTGTCGCTGCAATATGTGTGTAATTGCGGGATCTTCCCTGACGGCACCGAACCATACTGCGTTCAGCGGTGTGCCGCGGAGCCAGTCTGCCAGTATATCCGGCGAAAAATTCTCATTTTGAGAAAAGCGGTTTATCAGCCAGATCCGTAATGCGTCCGGTGGTGCTGATTTCCACATCCCCTGCGGATGCCGGATCAGGCGGCTTATCGCCCCCAAATCCAGCGTATCACCGCTGTTTAAGCCGGTAACGGCAGAGAAATGTGACCACCGGTGAACATTGTCAGGCCCGACGGGAGCCCCCAGAAGCCGGCCATCCGTCACAGCAATAACACAATCACTGTAATCAGGTATGCAAGGTTCATGCTCAGCCGGCGCTTTTATGCCAAAACCGCGAGCTCCGTCAGCTTCGGCTAAAATAACATCAACGGCATTTTGTTCCGCCAGGGCGTTAATATCGGCGGAGGAAAAGCCGCGAACCTTGTTATTCAGCGGGTTCCAGCCGGTATAACAGGCAAATGAGCCTCTGTTTGTGACCGCATCAGGCAGGCGGACCGGGTGACAGGCGAGAATGACCGGGAACCCTTCGCGGGGCAGAAACATATGGGTGGTGGTGGTGATCATCACCTTTTTCCCTAATTGAGAAAAAGCCTGTGCCAGCCAGAACAGGCAGCTGGTTTTGCCGCCTGCCCCGACAATACTGATCACCATTGCATGGCCGCCCGGATGTGTATCACATAACCGGCGCAGCGGTTCAGGTATAGTGGCGCAACTTCGGACAGGGATCTGTGTATTGAGGGCCGTTGTCATCGTCATTACCGAATCCTTTGAATATCAGTCACTTTCAATATTTATCAGCGGAGTTTATACCCATTATGCCGTCTCACCCGACCTCAGCCGATACCGCTTTATCTTATTTATCAGTCCGGGAGCCGCTTTGCCCGCAGGAAACGGACTGCATAATGACGGCGGCCGGGCTCTCCTCACGGATGGGTGAGTGGAAAATGATGCTGCCATGGGGCAGCGGCGGTGCCACTCTGCTGGATACCAGTCTGTCGAATGCACTGCGCTTTTGTCACCGGGTTCTGCTGGTGACCGGCTTTCGCGGCGCGGAACTGGCTGCGCGTTATCAGTCCGTAAAACGTATTCAGATTCTGCATAATCCGGACTATGAAACCGGGCTGCTCTCCTCGCAGCACCTGGCCGCACAGGCGGTGACCAGCGAATACTGTTTTCTTACCCACGGTGATGTACCGTTTCTCACCCCGGCTATCTGGCAGACCCTGTGGGCACAGCGCGGTGATGCCGCACTCCTTCCCTGTTACAAGCAAGTTCCGGGCCACCCCGTGCTGCTCTCCCGCGCATGTCTGCTCGCCGCACTATCACAACCGGCGGGCAATACCATGAAAAAACGGCTGCTGGCCGGTCCTCACACCTTCCTGAATATGCAGAGCGATGAGGTTATTACCGACATCGATACACCGGAGGCTTATCAGCAGCATTATCGCGGGTAATCCGGCTGTGCACTATTACTTCCGTCTCATTAATAACATTAATTGTTAACGCGGTTTTCCCATTATCAATGTGATACATTTTTTCTTTTTTTGAGAATCTCATTCACATGTTAATCCCATGGTAATAAAGATCTTTTTTATTGATTCATATTCTCATTTAGCGCTGTGCGAGCTGTTTCACACTTTGACATTAAGATTAGATTTGTCTCACATTTTTTTATTTCTCTGAATACGAAATCCGCAGCCTTAAACAATCCTGGCGTAATTGTTGCAACTGTGAGTGCATACAGTTGCATGTCCGGCACCACCGGCATGCCCCCTCATATTGCAGCAAGGAGAGTTTTATGGGAGATATAATGCGTCCCGTCCCGTTCGGCGAACTTCTGAACCGGATCTTTGAAGAATATAAGGCGAGCCGTTCCATTTTTGGTATCAATGAACGGCAGTTTTACCGCAGAGAACATCAGCATCCTCTGATGTCTGTCTTCGGTGAAACCTGCGAGACGCCGATCGGCCCGGCGGCCGGTCCCCATACTCAGCTTGCTCAGAATATTGTGGTTTCCTGGCTGACCGGCGGCCGTTTTATCGAGGTGAAAACCGTTCAGATCCTCGATGAACTTGAGCTCGAAAAGCCGTGTATCGATGCTCAGGACGAATGTTTCAACACCGAATGGTCCACCGAATTTACCCTGCCGAAAGCCCACGACGAATACCTCAAAGCCTGGTTTGCCCTTCATTTATTAGAAGCGATTTTTGACCCGCGCACCAAAGGCGAGGCGAAATCCTTCATCTTTAATATGAGTGTCGGTTATAACCTGGAAGGGATTAAACAACCGCGCATGCAGCAGTATATCCACGCCATGTTGGATTCCTCACAGCTGCCGGTCTTCGCGAAATACCGCGAGGAGATGAAAGCCTTTATTTCCCGTCCGGGCTTCCTGAAAGAGCTGGGTCTGGAAGATCGCAAAGCCGATCTGCTGGCCATGACTGACCGCGTGCCGGGGGATTTATCCAAAGGTGTGACCCTCTCCACCATGCACGGCTGCCCGCCGGATGAGATTGAGGCTATCTGCCGCTACATGCTGGAAGAAAAGCACATCAATACCTATGTGAAGCTGAACCCGACACTGCTCGGCTTCCCGCGTGTCCGTGAAATCCTCGACACCTGCGGCTTTGATTACATCGGGCTGAGTGAGGAATCGTTCTCTCATGACCTGAAACTGGATCGCGCCCTGGAAATGTTACAGCGCCTGATGGATCTGGCGAAGGAAGTGGATCGCGGTTTCGGGGTCAAGCTGACCAACACCCTCGGCACCATCAATAACAAAGGGCGTCTGCCGGGCGGCGAGATGTATATGTCAGGCCGAGCCCTGTTCCCGCTCTCCATCAACGTTGCCGCGCTGCTCTCCCGTCATTTTGACGGCAAACTGCCGATTTCTTACTCCGGCGGTGCCAGTAAGTTCAATATCCGCGATATTTTTGAATCCGGTATCCGCCCTATCACCATGGCGACTGACCTGCTGAAACCGGGTGGTTATATGCGCCAGACCGAGTGCCTGCGTGAGCTGGATAAGTCCGATGCGTGGGGCATGACGCAGATTGATGTGGGTAAACTGAATGCGCTGGCAGAACGTGCCGTCAGCATGGAATATACCCAGAAACACTGGAAATCAGACCAGGAAATCGACGCCGGTGGCCCGCTGCCGCTGACCGACTGTTATGTCGCACCGTGTGTGACTGCCTGTGCCATCAAACAGGACATTCCTGAATATATCCGCCTGCTGGGCGAAGGCCGCTATGCGGATGCACTGGAACTGATTTACCAGCGTAACGCCCTGCCTGCCATCACCGGTCATATCTGTGATCACCAGTGCCAGTACAACTGTACCCGCCTGGATTACGAAAGTGCGCTGAATATCCGCGAACTGAAAAAAGTGGCGGTGGAAAAAGGCTGGAAAGAGTACAAAGCCCGCTGGCACAAACCGGCCGGTTCCGGTGATAAAAACCCGGTCGCGGTGATTGGTGCCGGCCCTGCCGGTCTGGCTGCCGGGTATTTCCTCGCCCGTGCCGGTCATCCGGTGACGGTATTTGAGAAAGAAGCGAATGCCGGTGGTGTGGTGGCGAATATCATCCCGCACTTCCGTATCCCGCGTGAAACTATTGAGCACGATATTCAGTTCGTCGCTGACCACGGCGTGAAATTTGAATACGGCTGTGACCCGCGTCTGACCGTCGATAAACTGCTGGAGCAGGGTTTCACCTATGTGCTGGTCGCGATAGGGACAGACAAAAACAGCGGCGTGAAACTCGCCGGTGACAACCGCAACGTCTATAAATCCCTGCCGTTCCTGCATGATTACAACAACAATGCGCCGCTGAAAATGGGCAAACATGTTGCCGTTATCGGTGCCGGTAACACCGCGATGGACTGCGCCCGCGCCGCCAAACGGATTGCCGGTGTGGAAGATGTGACGGTTATTTACCGCCGTTCTCAGGCAGAAATGCCAGCCTGGCCGGAAGAGTATGAAGAAGCGGTTGAAGATGATGTGAAATTCATGTTCCTGCACAATCCGGAGCAGTTCAATGCTGACGGCACCCTGCTGGTCCGCACCATGAAACTGGGTGAGCCGGATGAGTCAGGCCGCCGCCGTCCGGTGGCGACAGAAGAGACTGTCTCCCTGAAAATCGACAGCGTGATCACCGCTATCGGCGAACAGCAGGACTGCGAAGTGCTGTCACAAATCGGCGTGCCGATGGGTGAAGACGGCTGGCCGGCGGTGTACCGCAACAGCGGTGAAACCACCCGCGCCAATGTGTTCCTGATTGGTGATGTGCAGAGCGGCCCGTCCTCTATCGTGGCGGCTATCGGTGATGCGGGTCGTGCGACGGATGCCATTCTGGAGCGCGAAAATATCCTCTCTCACTACAGCGACAAATACTGGCTCAATGTGGATCCGCAGGATATCACTGACCGCAAAGGCGCTATCGCCGTGCAGATGGTGGACAGCAACGACCGCGAGGCGTTCGTGAAACAGGAAGCTCAGCGCTGCCTGGAATGTAATTACATCTGTGCGAAATGTGTCGATGTGTGCCCGAACCGCGCCAACATTTCAGTGGCGATTCCGGGCTTCCGTAACCGTTATCAGACCCTGCACCTGGATGCGATGTGTAACGAATGCGGCAACTGTGCCCAGTTCTGCCCGTGGCAGGGCAAGCCGTACAAAGACAAAGTCACTATCTTCAGCCTGCCGGAAGACTTCGAAAACAGCACCAACCCGGGCTTCCTGGCTGACGGCAGCACCTTTACTGTCCGCCTGGACGGCAAAGTCAGCAAATTACAGCTGGGTGCTGACGGGGAATTCAGTCAGGTTCCTCAGGAGCTGGAAGAGATGTGCCGCATCATGAGCCATGTCCATAAACACTATCGTTATCTGTTAGGCCGGGTGGAGAAATAATTATGCTGATTCTGAAAAATGCCACCATCACTGAGTTCGAACCGGCGGGGATCCGCGAAGGGGTCGATATCGCCATAGAGGGTGACAAAATTGCGGCTGTGGGTAACGGGCTTCATTCCCGTTACCCGGGCGCGGAAGTCAAAGAAATGAACGGCAAACTGGTGATGCCGGGGATCGTCTGTTCCCATAACCATTTCTATTCCGGCCTGTCACGCGGCATTATGGCGAATATCGCGCCGAGCCCTGATTTCATCTCCACCCTGAAAAACCTGTGGTGGCGGCTCGACCGCGCGCTGGATGAGGAATCCCTTTATTACAGCGGCCTTATCTGCTCTCTCGAAGCGATTAAGAGCGGCTGTACCTCGGTGATTGACCACCATGCCTCACCAAACTATATCGCCGGTTCCCTGAAAACCCTGCGCGACGGCTTCCTGAAAGCCGGTCTGCGCGGCATGACCTGCTACGAAACCACCGACCGCAACGGCGGCCTGAAAGAGCTGGAAGCCGGGGTGGAAGAGAATATCGCCTTTGCGGAGCTTATCGACAGCGAACGCAAAAGCGGTAAATCCCGCTATCTGGTGGAAGCGCACATCGGGGCACACGCGCCGTTCACCGTGGCGGATGAAGGTCTGAAAATGCTGCGCGAGGCGATTAAGAAAACCGGACGCGGCCTGCATATCCATGCGGCGGAAGACAGTTATGACGTCTCTTTCAGCCATGACAAATACGGCAAGGACCTGCTGATCCGCCTGGGTGAGTTTGATCTGATTGATGAAAAAACCCTGATCGCCCACGGCCTGTATCTTTCTTCCGCAGATATTGAGCTGCTGAATAAAAAAGATGGCTTCCTGGTCCACAACGCCCGCTCCAATATGAACAACCATGTCGGCTACAACCACCGCCTGGGTGACTACAACAACGTGGTACTCGGCACAGACGGTATCGGCTCCGATATGTTAGAAGAAATGAAGTTTGCCTTCTTCAAACACCGCGATGCAGGCGGCGCTATGTGGCCGGACAGCTTCACCCGCTTCCTGTGGAATGGTAACCGCTTACTGGCACGCAACTTCGGCAAACAATTCGGCCGCGTGGAAACCGGGTATCAGGCTGACCTGACCATTTGTGATTACACACCACCAACACCGTTTGTCGGGGATAACCTGCCGGGCCATCTGGCCTTCGGTTTAGGATCCAACAGTGTGAACAGCGTGATGGTGGATGGTGTGATGGTGTATGAAAACCGTCAGTTCCCATTCGATATCGAACCGCTCTTTGCAGAAGCACGCAAAGCCGCGAAAAAGATGTGGGCCCGGATGGACGCACTGTAATAAAAAACCATGGCCTGCGGCACTGCCGCAGGCCGGAAGAGCAATGTAGGGGTAACCCATGATCGAACAATTTTTCCGCCCTGCCACCTTAACGCAGGCAACTGAGCTGAAACAACGCTTTCAGGAAAACGCTGTCTGGTTTGCAGGCGGCAGTAAACTGAATGCGGTACCGACCAAAACTGACCGCACTGTCGCTATCTCACTGTCACTGCTGCCGCTGAAGTCCATCGAGTGGCAGGACGGTATTCTGCGCATCGGCGCGGTTGTCACGCTGGAAACGCTGCGTGAAAGCCCGCTGATCCCGCGTGCGCTGTATGACGCGCTCGGTTTTGTCTATTCACGCCATATCCGTAACCAGGCCACCATCGGCGGGGAGATCGCCGCCTGTCAGCGCGAACATGCGCTGCTGCCGGTGCTGCTGGTACTGGATGCTCAGGTTCAGCTGGCCAGCAATGATGTGATCCCGCTGGAAAGCTATCTCGCCGCACCGGATGACCGCCTGATCACCCATCTGATTTTACAGGATCCGTTCCGCCGCTGTGCCACCCGTACTGTCCGCGAAACCGCTGACGGCTGGGCTGTGGTCACTGCCGCTGTCGCACTGACCGGTAATAATGAGCAGCGGATCGCCGTTGACGGTGTCGGTTGCGGTATCAGCCGTCTGCCGCAGGTTGAGGCGAAAAATCTCAGCGGGGAAGCGCTGGAGAAAGCCGTCAGTCAGGCCGTGAATCCGAAAGCGGATTTACTGGGCAGCGAAGAATATAAACGCTATATCACCGGAATTTTAGTTTCAGACCTGCTGACAGACTGCCGGCAAATGGGGGAGGAATAAGAAATGAACGTCCATTTTATACTTAACGGCACCCCGCATTCACCCGATTGCATTCCGGGCGAAAACGTCCGTAACATTCTGTTCAGCCTGGGTATGCACTCTGTGCGTAACAGTGATGACGGCTATGGCTTCGCAGGCTCTGACGCCATTTTGTTCAACGGCCGTATTGTCAACGCCTCACTGCTGATCGCCGCCCAGCTGGAAGGCGCAGTGATTGAAACCGCCGAATCTCTCGGCAAATGGAATGAACTGAGTGATGTTCAGCAGGCGATGGTGGATGTGGGTGTGATCCAGTCCGGTTATAACGACCCGGCGGCTGCCCTGATCCTGACTGATCTTATCAAACGTATTCCGGAGCCGGATCGCGACCAGATTGATGATGCCCTTTCCGGACTGTTCAGCCGTGACGCTGGTTATCAGCAATTCTATGAAGTCATTGATCTGCTGGTAAAACGCCGCAAAGATCCGCACTACAAAGCTGACAATGCACCGGCCTTCCGTGATGACCTGACCGTTGTCGGGAAAGTCACGCCGAAAACCGATGCTGCCGTAATGGTGCAGGCAAAACCGTGCTATGTGGAAGACCGCATTCCTGCCAATACCTGTGTCATTAAAATGCTGCGCAGCCCGCACGCTCACGCGCTGATCACCCGCCTGGATGTCAGTAAAGCGGAAGCCCTGCCGGGCGTGGTGCATGTTATCACCCACAAAAACTGTCCGGATGTGTATTACACCCCCGGCGGACAGAGTGCGCCGGAGCCGTCTCCGCTTGACCGCCGCATGTTCGGTAAAAAACTCCGTCACGTCGGTGACCGCGTGGCCGCTGTGGTGGCAGAAAACGAAGCTATCGCACTGAAAGCATTATCGTTAATCGAAGTCGAATATGACGTGCTGAAACCGGTTCTGTCTATCGATGAAGCCAAAGCTGACGGCGCACCGCTGGTGCATGATGAGCCGGTGATTTATGTTAACGGCGCGCCGGCCGACCTGGCAGAGCAGAATAAAAACGCGGCAGATCGCGGCGAGCATTTACAGATTAACTTCCCGATCGGCGCAAAACCGTGCAAAAACATTGCTGCGGGTGTTCACGGCCATATCGGGGATCTGGATAAAGGCTTTGCCGAAGCGGATACCGTTATCGAGCGCACCTATGAATCCCGCCAGGTTCAGCAGTGCCCGACCGAACCGCATATCTG
Organism: Morganella sp. HSTU-ASny43; assembly: GCF_022819185.1. NCBI lineage: Bacteria > Pseudomonadati > Pseudomonadota > Gammaproteobacteria > Enterobacterales > Morganellaceae > Morganella > Morganella sp. HSTU-ASny43. The sequence goes on along the minus strand of NZ_WSPG01000002.1, from coordinate 103,119 downwards.
CTACACCTACATGAACGGCGACCGTCTGGTGATCCACGCCTCCACTCAGGTACCGTGGCACTTACGCCGCCAGGTGGCGCGTATTCTCGGCCTGAAACAAAACAAAGTGCATGTGATTAAAGAGCGTGTCGGCGGCGGCTTTGGTTCCAAGCAGGATATCCTGCTGGAAGAAGTCTGCGCGTGGGCAACGTATGTCACCGGCCGTCCGGTCTCATTCCGCTACACCCGTGAAGAAGAGTTTATCGCGAACACCAGCCGCCATGTGGCAAAAGTGAAGATCAAACTGGGCGCGAAAAAAGACGGGAAAATCACCGCCATCAATATGGAATTCCTGGCGAACACCGGCCCTTACGGTAACCACTCACTGACGGTACCGAGTAACGGTCCGGCGCTGTCACTGCCGCTCTATCCGTGTGATAACGTCGATTTTCAGGTGACCACTTACTACTCCAACATCTGCCCGACCGGTGCATATCAGGGTTACGGGGCACCGAAAGGTAACTTCGCCCTGACCATGATCCTGGCCGAACTGGCGAAAGAACTGAATATCGACCTGCTGGATCTGATTGAAACCAACCGCGTGCATGAAGGTCAGGAACTGAAGATCCTCGGTGCTATCGGGGAAGGTAAAATGCCGACCTCGGTACCGACTGCCGCCAGCTGCGCCCTCGGCCCGATCCTGAAAAAAGGCCGCGAACTTATCAACTGGGATTCCCCGCGCAAACAGGACGGCGACTGGAAAACCGGACGCGGCGTGGCCATCATCATGCAGAAATCAGGGATCCCGGATATCGACCAGGCAAACTGTATGGTCAAACTGGAATCTGACGGCACCTTTATCGTCCACTCCGGTGGTGCGGATATCGGTACCGGACTCGATACCGTGGTCAAAAAACTGACCGCCGAAGTGCTGTGCTGCTGCCCGGATGATGTCCATGTTATCTCAGGGGATACTGACCACGCGCTGTTCGACAAAGGAGCTTATGCCTCCTCCGGCACCTGCTTCTCCGGTAATGCGGCGAAAATGGCGGCAGAGAATCTGCGTAAAAAAATCCTGTTCCACGGTGCCGCGCAAATCGGCGAGCCGGTGGAGGATGTCACCCTGGCGGCACCGGGTGTGGTGCGCGGTAAGAAAGGCGAAATCACATTCGCGGATCTGGCGCATGCAGCCGAAGGCGGTACCGGGTTTGGTGTGCTGGTGGCAAACGCCAGTTATATCACACCGGACTTTGCCTTCCCGTACGGGGCAAACTTTGCCGAAGTGGCCGTGAACACCCGTACCGGTGAAATCCGCCTGGATAAATTCTACGCACTGCTCGACTGCGGTACGCCGGTGAACCCGGATCTGGCCTTAGGTCAGATTTACGGTGCCTCCATGCGTGCCATCGGCCACAGTATGTCAGAAGAGATCCGCTACGACGCCAAAGGTGTGCCGCTGACCCGCGACCTGAAAACCTACGGCGCACCGAAGATCGGCGATATTCCGCGTGATTTCCGCGCGTTCCTGGTGCCGAGTGATGACCAGGTCGGCCCGTATGGTGCGAAATCCATCTCGGAAATCGCGGTTAACGGTGCAGCACCGGCTATCGCCACCGCAATTCATGATGCCTGCGGTGTCTGGCTGCGTGAATGGCACTTCACGCCGGAAAAAATTCTGCGCGGCCTGAGCAAAATATAATTAAATCAACCCTGCCCTCGCCGGTTCCGGTGAGGGCTTTTTGTAAGCAGAGGAGTCAGCTATGTCGTCTGAACATACCGTCAAAGCGGTACGCGGGAAGTTCCTGGATATCACCCGCGTAGTGACCTCGATGGACGATCTGCCCGATGCAGTCCGCCTGATTGATGACGGCCTGATGCTAATCCGGCACGGAAAAATAGAGTGGTTCGGACAGTGGGAAGACGGGAAGCATCTGATCCCGGAAACCGTCCGTGTCCGTGATTACACCGGGAAACTGGTGGTGCCGGGCTTTATTGATACCCACGTTCACTATCCGCAGAGCGAGATGATCGGTGCTCACGGCGAGCAGTTACTCGAATGGCTCAACCGCCATGTGTTCCCGACCGAAAAGCTGTATCAGGATATTGATTACGCCCGTGAAATGTCAGCGTTTTTTATCAAACAACTGCTGCGTAACGGCACCACGACCGCACTGGTCTTCAGTACTGTTCACCCGGAATCGGTCAATGCCCTGTTTGATGCGGCAAGCCAGCTCAATATGCGCCTCATCACCGGTAAAGTGATGATGGACAGAAACGCGCCGGACTACCTCACCGACACACCGGAAAGCAGCTACGAAGAGTGTAAGGCACTGATCGAACGCTGGCATAAGAAAGGGCGTCTGCTCTATGCCATCACCCCGCGTTTTGCACCGACCTCCAGCCCGGAACAACTGGCGGTGTGTCAGCGGCTGCGCGAAGAGTATCCGGACACCTGGGTTCACACTCACCTTGATGAAAACAAAGCAGAAATTGAGTGGGTAAAAGAGCTCTATCCGGACAGTAAAAACTACCTGGATGTCTATCACCACTACGGACTGACCGGCGAACGCAGCGTATTTGCGCACTGTATCCACCTTGAGGAAGAAGAGTGGGACTGCCTGCACGATACCGGCTCGGCGGTGGCATTTTGTCCGACATCAAACCTTTATCTCGGCAGCGGCCTGTTTAATCTGAAAAAGGCGCTGGCGAAAAAAGTGAAAGTCGGGATTGGTACGGATGTCGGTGCCGGAACGACCTTCAATATGCTGCAGACACTGAGTGAAGCTTACAAAGTGATGCAGTTGCAGAAAACCTGTTTAACCGCCTTTGAAGCGTTTTATCTCGCCACTCTCGGCGGCGCGCATTCATTAGGACTGGATAACTGTATCGGTAACTTTGCCGCCGGCAAAGAAGCGGATTTTGTGGTACTTGAACCGACCGCGACCCCGCTCCAGCAGTTGCGTTATGACAACTCACGCACGCTGGCGGAGAAACTGTTTGTGATGATTGCGCTTGGTGATGACCGCACGATTTACCGGACTTACATCGATGGACGCCTGGTCTATGAACGGACCTGACGCACACCAATGCAGTGATTAAAACACATTTTCATTTCATTCTCGGGGTCTGCAATTATGTCTGATAATACAACACCGGATAACTCCGGGGCGGCAGCAAAAGGCGCACTGGACGCGTACTTTAAAATCTCCGCCCGCGGCAGCAGCGTCAAACGGGAGATTCTGGCGGGAGTCACCACCTTCCTCGCCATGGTCTATTCTGTCATCGTCGTCCCTTCCATGCTCGGCAAAGCCGGGTTCCCGCCGGGTGCCATCTTTGTCGCCACCTGTCTGGTCGCCAGTATCGGCTCCATCATGATGGGATTGTGGGCAAACCTGCCGATGGCTATCGGCTGTGCTATATCACTCACCGCCTTTACCGCATTCAGCCTGGTGCTCGGGCAGCAAATCAGTATTCCGGTTGCGCTCGGTGCGGTCTTTCTGATGGGTGTGATTTTTACCCTGATTTCCGTTACCGGGGTGCGAAACTGGATCCTGCGCAACCTGCCGATGGGGATAGCCCACGGCACCGGGATTGGTATCGGCCTGTTCCTGCTGCTGATTGCCGCCAACGGTGTCGGTCTGGTTATCAAGAACCCGCTGGAAGGTCTGCCGGTGGCAATGGGGGCATTTACCTCCTTCCCGGTCGCCATGTCACTGATCGGACTGGCGGTGATTGTCAGTCTGGAAAAAATGCACGTCCCGGGCGGGATCCTGCTGGTGATTATCGGGATTTCAGTTATCGGCCTGATTGTTGACCCGAACGTCACCTATCAGGGGCTGATCGCCATGCCGTCACTGAGTGGTGCGGACGGTAAATCTCTGATCTTCAGTATGGATATTATGGGTGCCCTGCAAACAGCGGTTCTGCCGAGTGTGCTGGCGCTGGTGATGACAGCGGTGTTTGATGCCACCGGCACCATCCGTGCCGTCGCCGGACAAGCCAACCTGCTGGACAAAGACAATCAGATTATCAACGGCGGCAAAGCGCTGACCGTGGACTCCGTCAGCTCCATTATCTCCGGTGCGGTGGGTGCTTCTCCGGCAGCGGTATATATTGAATCCGCTGCGGGGACAGCCGCAGGCGGTAAAACCGGGCTGACTGCCGTAACCGTCGGCGTGCTGTTCCTGCTGATCCTGTTCTTCTCACCACTCTCTTACCTGATCCCGGGGTATGCAACCGCACCAGCACTGATGTATGTCGGCCTGCTGATGCTGAGTAATGTGGCAAAACTGGATTTCGACGACTCTGTCGATGCCATGTCCGGGCTGGTGTGTGCGGTCTTTATCGTACTGACCTGTAATATCGTCACCGGTATTATGCTGGGTTATGTCACCCTGGTCATCGGCCGCCTGGTGGCAAAAGAGTGGCGTAAACTCAACACCGGCACAGTGATTATTGCGGTGGTGTTAGTCGCCTTCTATGCGGGCGGCTGGGCTATCTGATCAATAAACAAACGTGGTTTTATTCCTTACGGGGCACGCTGTGTGCCCCGTTCTGTTATCCGCCGCCCGGCGGTACACTGGTTTGTTATTCATACATCAGCCTTCCCTGTATATCCGCAATACCGATTGTGACAATACATCCTGCATTGAAATGAAGAAAATCGGACTCTATCCCGTCAGAAAAAATAACCCCGTTTTCCGGCATCTGTGATTCAAGCTGTAATGTCATCGTATTATCGACCGCCCCGAAAACCAGTGAGGTTCCGGATGTCCGCCCCGGGAAAGGCTCCCGCACACTGAACTGCAGCCGCTTTTCATCCCAGGCGATCCCGGCGCGCAGCGGATGTGAACTGCCGCCGGTCACGCCCAGCGCACCGGCCAGAACAGACTGTAACCAGCCCGTCGAACCGAGCCCTGTTGAGACAATCACCCCGGAGGAAGACTGCGCCTCCGCCTGCCCGCCGTGACTGAGAATATAGCGGGCCGATGTGTGACTTTTCGGCCCGATAAACAGATCATTGACCGCCAGCATTTTCTGTCCGTCATTGGTGACCGCCTGTGCAAAACTCAGGACTTTCGACGGCATATCCAGGTTCAGTGTCCGCATCACCACCGATGCCAGCTGCGGCAGTTCAAAAGGCAGCAGTATACCGTCCCAGCGTTCCGGATCCGGGTTAACCGCAATCACCGGCTGGCCGTTCAGGTATTTCAGGGTATTCGCCACCAGCCCGTCGCGGCCGATAATCACCACAATATCGCGGTCAGAAAACTGATACCCCGGCAGCAGCGTGCGATCCGGAATCTGTACCTGTCCCGCCTGCAGCAAAATACGTTTCGCCTCTGTCAGCTGCGCCTGGTAGCGATCATGCTCCGCGAGATAATCACTCACGGAGATGCCGTTATGCTCCAGATAAAACTTCGCCTGCGGCCAGGTATTGAAACGGGCGATCAGCTCCTGTAACCGGGTTTTCTGTGTGACCAGGACAAACCGTACCTCATCCCGGCGGCTCATGCTTTGCTCACTTTTTTCATCATCTGACTGAACATATCCGGCGCGATATTCAGCTCACCTATTTTTCCGGCATTCTGTGCCAGTGACTCAAAGGCCATCGCCATCAGCTGCTCCGGCGCCATCCGGCTCAGTGCCAGGGCTTTGAGATTCTCCACCGGCAGCTCACGGTACGCTTTCATTTTGGTTTCAATGGCATACGCATCCGCATCGGACTGAACGCGCTGATTATCGGCACTGAGAGAAACCAGTGTCTGACGCTGCTGCTCCTCACCAATCTCTGCCACCAGCCGCTCCTGCGCCATTGCCGCCTGTTCACGCAACAGTGCGCGTTCGTTTTCCAGCCGGGATTCCTCTATCTGCTGCTCTTTTTTCTGCACAGAGAGATCGGTCTCCAGCTCAGCTTCTTTGATCGTGCGCTCCTGTTCAACGGAGGATTTACGCCGCGCATAAATCGCATCATCCGCCTCTTTCAGCAGGGATTCCCGGGCTTCCGCCTCAAGTGCGCGGGCCGTTTCAGGTGTCGGGGTAATCGCGGTGACAGAGAAATCCAGAATGGTGATCCCCAGAGCCTCAAGCGCCGCCTGCTGTGACAGACGTGACTGCACCAATGCCACCAGCGACTGGCTGAGCAATAATGCACGGCGCAGCGGCGTGGACTGGATCTCCGCCTGGATAATGGTTTGTGCCGCGCGGACAATCCGGTCATTCAGTTTCATCGGGTCGTCGGTCGCGTAGGTTTTTCCGTCCCGGTTGAGTACAAAGTTAAGCACTCCGGCCGTTTTTTCCGGCGCACTGACCTGAAAGGAGAGTTGCCCCTGAACGCGGAGGCTCTGGAAATCCGCTGTCTGGAAATTGAAAATAAACGGGGTTTCCTGCGCACTTAAGGGTAGTGCGGCGATCGATGTGGTCGCACTGTTGTACCAGAAGCTCAGCCCTTGTCCCTGACTTTTGACATGACCGTTCACGGAACGGATAACAAATGTGGACGGGTCTGCTTTAAAGAATTTTAAATTAAACATAGTATCACCTCATTAGTGTCGTTATGACAATAACAAATAGTGACTTATTGACACTATTAATGTCAAGCTGAATTAGTGTCTGAATGACATTTAATTTGCAATCCGGATTTCTCTCCTTACAATAGAATGACTTATCCCGATTTCAGGATGTGACGCAAATGGATGAACAAACTTACCTCGCCGGTTATCAGCGCCGTGATTTTTTGTCGCCCCTGGTGACTGTTGATGCTGTGCTTTTCACTTATCACAATGAAACCCTGCATGTGCTGCTGGCCGAACGTGCGGAACATCCGGAGAAAGGCAAATGGGGATTGCCCGGTGGTTTTGTGGATGAGGCACAGGATAAGACTCTGGAAGATACCGTACTGCGGAAACTGCGGGAAAAAACCGGTGTCACACCGCCGTACATTGAGCAGTTATGTACGGTCGGCAATGGTCAGCGGGACAAACGCGGCTGGTCAGTCACCGTCTGCTATACGGCACTGATTGCCATGCAGGCGTGTGAAAAGCAAATTAACACAGTGAATTCAGTCAGATGGATACCGCTGGATGAAGCAGAGAATATGATATTGGCGTTTGATCACCAGTTACTTATCCGTCAGGCCAGAGCGCGGCTGCGCCAGAAATCCCTCTATTCCGTCGTGCCGGGATTCGCCCTGCCGGAAACCTTTACCCTGCCGGAATTACAGCACGTTCATGAAATTCTGATTGGTCAGCCGATTCAGAAAAAATCATTCCGCCGCCGTCTCGAACAGGCCGATCTGCTGATTGATACCGGTGAAAAACGGGCTGAACGCGGTCGCCCGGCGGCACTGTACCGCCTGAAACCGGCGTCGGCTGATTACCGTTTTATCCGTAATCTGGAAACAGACGAAGAATAAAACCGTGTTCCGCCTGTATTACTTCCTGACGGCTTCTGCTATCGTCAGCAACACATCCGGGCTTTTGACGTTGGGATAAACGCCGCTGAACGGAATAACAATGTAACGTCCGTTTTTGACAGCTTCCAGGTGAGACAGCGCCGGATGATTTGCCAGCCAGGCTTTTTTCTTTTCTGCCGGTGACCAGACCGCATCGGCGAGAATAATATAGTCCGGCTGTTTATCCAGCAGTGTTTCCGGAGAGACGTGAATACCTGCCATCGGCATGTCGATAAACACATTTTCGCCCCCGGCCAGGGTGATAACTTCGGTCATAAACCCTTTCTTTCCCTGTGACATCAGGGTGTCACTCTGGCTGTCGAGGTAAAAAATCACCGGTTTCCGGGGCAGCGGCGGCAGGGATTTTACCTGCGCCAGCGTGGCATCGATACGGGCAACGGCGGCATCCGCCTCTTTTTCCCGCCCGAGGACCCGCCCCAGGCGCTGCAAATCAATTTTAATACTGTCAAATCCGCTGTATGCCTGACGTTCGCAGGAAAATGCCATCAGATAGCTGCCGATACCGGCACGTTGCAGATCATCCTGCCCGCCCATCGAAGCCATAAAGGCAGAGGAAAACCCGGCTACGACAAAATCTGCCCCGGAGGCGATCAGTTTTTCTGTCGCGGGGTATTTGGCCGAAAAAACCGGAATACCGTGATAGCGCCCTGATTTCAGTGCCTCCGCTGAATCATCAATATAACTCACGCCCAGCATCTGCGGCCCGGCATCCAGCGCCAGTACCATATCAGCGGCATGCTGATTCATGGCAATGATATGCTGCGGCGGCGCGGTTTTATCCCACAGCGGATCGCATTTATTTCCTGCCGCAGCCCCTGCAGACAGCAGCAACAGGATCACACTGACAGCATACCGGGTAATCTTCATTTTATTTATGATCCGCCAGCAACGACGGTACCACTCTTCCCTGCTCTATCTGTTCAGAAACAAACAGATGGATCTCTTCCGGCGTGGTCAGCCGGTACCATAAATTATCCGGATAGACCGTTACCAGCGGTCCCTGGTTGCAGGGATACTGACAGTGAGAGCGGGTCAGCAGCACGCCGTTTTCATTTTCAAACAGGTTCCGCACCACAAGCTGATGGCGCAGCTGCATCAGCAGGGATTTGGCTCCCCGGCAGACACAGCGCGGCCCCATACAGAAGAAAAGGTGATAGCGGTATGGCGGTGTTTTTTCCCAGTTCGGGTTGGATTCAGCTTTCGGCTCACGACTGTTTGACTGCTTTTCCAGTTCCGTCATCACGTCACCGGCCTGTTTGGCATCTGCCGCAGAATCCCCCCCGGTAAGTACACACAAACTCCGGAACACCCGTAACTGCGGGTAATACTCTGCTATCTCCAGCTCCAGCGCCGACGTCAGAGACATCAGTTTTTCACCGGATTGCGCCGGGTCTGTCAGCACCATCAGCAGGACACAGCGGGTCTCCGGTGTGACCGTTTCCTTCAGCTGATGCAATACCGCCCCGCTGCCCACACAGCAGGCGGTATCACCGGGAAAGCCCTTCTCACTGAGTGACAGCCAGAAATCCGCAGATAAGCACGCCTCATTCTGCAACGTGTTCAGATACAGTGTGACATTCTTTCCCATAGCTCAGTGTCCTCAGAAACGGTAGGTGTAACGCAGTTCAGCGGTTAACGGACGACCGAGGTTGTCCACTTTTTCCAGGCCGTTGCTGGTCAGACCCGCCGGGTAATCGCGGTCAAACAGGTTTTCCACCAGCAGCGTGAGCTTATGCTGCTGCGCATGATCCACATACAGATACGCGCTGGCATCAAACACGGTGTAATGGCCGTAGGTATCACCGCCGGATTTCAGTTCACCCACATAGCGGGCAGCCAGTTCCGCACCCCACTGTTTTGCCGGGGCGTCATAACCGATGCGGCCGCGGGTAAAGAGTTCCGGGATATCGTTGAGTGTCGCGCCGTTTTTGGTATCCAGCCAGTTACGGGTGATATCCCCGGAGACATACCAGGACTCATCAAAGTTCAGTTTGGTCGCCAGTACCACACCTTTGGTACGGATTTCACCATCACCGTTAACCCATTTATCGTATTTACCGACTTTCACTGTCGTGATCAGATCATTGATTTCACGGGCGTAGGCCGTTGCACCGAACTGCCATGCACCGCCGTTTTCCCACTTCGTCAGGTAGTCAAAACCGGCTTCGATGTTTTTACTGGTTTCCGCTTTCAGGTTGGCATCACCGATGGTTTGCTTACTTTCATCTTTGACATATAACTGCTCAGCGTTCGGCAGTTTAAATGCTGTTCCCACCTGGCCGCGTAAATTGAGCTTTTCATTCACCTCATATTTGGTGCTTGCCATCCAGACGGTTGCATCCTGGCCGCCTTCAAAGCGTTCATAACGCACGCCGAGACTTGGTTTCAGCTCCGGTAAGACAGGGATATCCGGCCGCACCTGTAAATACAGGGCATTGGCTTTCGCGGTATCCGTTTCGATCTTCATGACCTCATCTTTACCTTTGTACCACTGGTTATCTGTCCCGACGACAAACTCATTATCCCCGAACAGGTAAGATTTGATCTGTGCCTGAACGCCGTAGTCCCGGAATCCCCAGTAAGAATCATCATTCTGAATATCCACGGAGCCGTCCGCCAGATAGCGGCTGCGGTCATAACGGGTATTCCAGTCATTAAGATGTGCACGGATTGAGTAGCTGGTATCCTGCGTCAGGAAATGCTCAAAGGAAACTGTGGCCAGATGATGGTCACGTTTGTTCATTGCCTGACGGTGATGGTTCGGGGACACCATATCCAGATCGGCCTGTGTGTACTGGTAGAATCCCTGCAATTGTGCGGTATCCGCAATAGTCTGGGTAACCTGGACACCAACAGATGTCACGTCATAGCCACGCTTTTTCTGACCGATCGTGCCGTTGTAATCACTGTCGCGATATGGCTGATAACCGTCAGATTTACTGCGGGTTACCCACGCCATCAGACCGGTTTTGCCGATATCGTTATCAAACGCTTTCTCGACGTAACCCTCTCCGTAACGGCCTTTATCCGTATCCGCGCCGACACTGAATTCACCGGACAGTACCTCTGAGGTCGGTTTTTTGGTGACAATATTAATCACACCGCTGATCGCCTGAGTACCGAAAGAGAGACTCTGCGCCCCCTGTAACACTTCGATGCGGTCAATCGCAATCAGCGGCAGAGTATCGAGATAGATCCCGCCGAACAGGCGGTTGTTCAGACGGACGCCATCAATCAGAATTAAGGTGTCATCCGGGCGGCCGCCCATAAAGGAATATTTACCGTAGCCGTAAGCCCCTTGTCCCAGAGAGACATATAATCCCGGCACATATTGCTGTAATACCTGGTTTAAATCGGATGACGGCCCGGAACGCTGAATTTCCTCACGGGTAATAACCTGTAATTTATTCCCGTAGTCGGCCAGTTCATTAACGGTGGTGGATTCAATGGTGGAAGATCGGACAATAATCGTGTCGTCATTATTTCCCAGTGTTCCGGCCTGCGCACAGAACGATAACAGCACCATGGCGGATAACGGTACCAATGCAAACTTAACTGATTTCATACCTTTCTCTTTTATTATTTTGTTGTGATACATGCCGTGAAGACAGAGTCGCTCTGACTCAGAAGCAGACAATATACTGAATGAATTCAATGGGTAAATATGAGAACAGTTCTTTTTCCCGCTTTGTGAATACGGACAGATTCAGCCCCTTTTTTCTTTAAATTCCTGTAGGCAGCTGTGTCTTTTTTGTTTCATTTATTAATTATCATTAATGATAACTATCACCTTAAACTCATTTATTGTTATGTTATAACATAACAATAAATGCATGAAAACCGATCCGAGAATAAAAAACCGCAGCCCCTTATAAGAGAGACTGCGGTCTGAAAATAATTTAATTAATATTTTTCGAAGAATGACTGAATTTTCTGCGGATCAGTGGTCTGTGTCAGAGCCAGTTGCAGCAATACTCTGGCTTTTTGCGGGTTCAGTCTGCCGGAAGCCACAAAACCGTATACATCATCATCCACTTCCGCGTTACGTGTTGTATAACCGGTCGGCACCCGGCTGGCGCGGACAACCACCACGCCCTCTTTGGCTGCGGCGGCTAATGCATCAAAAACGCCTTTATACATATTGCCGTTACCCACGCCGGCACTGACAATCCCGGCATTTCCCTCTTCCCGCAGGGCTTTTACCGGCGCATCTGAAGCATTGGCATAATTATAAACAATACCGACTTTCGGCAGTTCGCTGAGTTTACTGATATCAAACACCGCACCGGCCTGCCGTGGCAGCGCTGCCTGATAATAGGTCACTTTGCCGTTATGGATAAATCCGGTATCCCCGGCATTCACCGCTTCAAACGCCTGAACTTCCGTGGTATTCATTTTGACCACATCCCGCCCGCTAATCACCTTGTCATTCATCACCATCAGAACGCCGCGATCGGCCGCCGATTTATCCGTTGCCAAAACCACTGCATTATAGAGATTCAGCGGGCCGTCCGCGCCCAGTGCCGTGGACGGACGCATTGCCCCCACCAGCACAACCGGCTTATGGCACGATACTGTCAGGTCAAGAAAATACGCGGTCTCCTCCAGCGTATCGGTACCGTGAGTGATGATAAATCCGTCCGTTTTATCACAGGTCCGGTTGATTTCTTTTGCCAGCGTCAGCCACACCTTGTCATTCATATCCTGTGAGCCGATATTCACAATCTGCTCACCACTGAGATCTGCCAGTGCTTTGACTTCCGGTACGGCATCAATCAGCGCATTGACGCCTACTTTTCCGGCCTGATAACCGGACGAAACCGACGATTCCCCGCCCCCGGCAATAGTGCCGCCGGTGGCCAGAACTGTCACAGAAGGAAGTGCAAACGCAGGGGTCATAAAGAGAGATATCAACGCGGACAGCAGAATCTTGTTGCGGTTTTTCATACCTGAATACTCCGTTGCTCAGTAGAATTATAAATAGCCAATTAATAAATATAGAACTAATTAGATATTTAAATTCTCCTTACAGAGAATATTCACAGCAAGATGCTGAAAATGAGATCAGAAGCGGTATTTTAAAACGGTGACTCAGAAGAAGCCATTCTGACCTGCCGGAAAGAAAACACGATGCAGGTCAGAAAGCGGAAGCAGAACAACAATCACATCAGACGGCGGCTCAGTGTCTCCGACGGTTTCTCATTAAACAGGCGCTGATAGTCAGTGGCGAACTGCCCCAGGTGCCAAAACCCCCACTGCATTGCTGCGTCTTTGACGGTAGTCTGTTTTGAATACGGGCTGACCAGCTCACGACGCACAGCATTCAGCCGGATGGTTTTCAGATAAGCATTCGGGCCAATACCCAGTACCTGCTGGAAGGCATTCTGCAGCGTGCGGCGGCTGACATACAGCTCATTACACAATTCCAGCACGGTCACCGGTTCGGTGGCATTTTCAAACAGGTATTCACGGGCTTTAGAGACCAGTTTCAGGTAGTTCACACGGTTGGTGTAGTGCTCATCGGCCACGGTGCTGGCATCTTCCAGCAAGCCGAGGAATGCCGTCAGCAGGTTATGACTCAGGACACGGCTGACGGTACGGTTGCGTTCCTGCTCAATTTTGGAGTGCCAGAGGGCATGGCGGATATACTGCCAGATCGCCTCTTTTTTGAAGGGGTTCACCCCCACAGCCGGGTTTTCGCTGAGCAGATTCATCAGCCGCTCCGGGTTTTGCAGCACCACAGAGTGCTTTTTCAGGATATCGTGAGAGATCACCAGTCCCTGAATGTGATAGTCATCCGGCGTGCTCAGTTCAAATTCTTTTCCGCCCGGACGCACGGCTATTTTCTGCCGGCACAGCATCTGATTGCCGATATAGCCGGTATTCTGCTGCTCCCCCGGAATGCCGAACCAGAAGGCATTCGGCCAGACCATACAGGACTGGCGCAGAGACAGATTAGTGTATTCGTGGAATACCTGAAGCCCGTCAAACAGGGTTTCGGTCAGTTCCCCTTCAAACCGGCCCGGCGTCAGCTGATCATAAAGCTGCTGCCAGGCGGTAATAGCACACGCCTGATCATAGGCATCATGCGTATAACGCTGTGTAAAATTCTGCTCGATCACGATAGGGCTGAGATCGCGGTCATGCGGCACTTCATCATTAAGGTGATGTAAATCTGGTGTGATTTTTTTCATCATTATTTTTTCCCCAAAATGAACGGCCGCCATAAATGTTAACCAGCGACCAATTGCTGCCAGAAATCGGGATGAGGATTCGGTACGACCATGCTGTAAACCAGCGCACCTTTATCTGCGGCGACCTGTGATGCGGCTTTTTTGGCGGTTTCGACGTCTGCAACATCGCCACTCATCACAAAGTAACATTTACCCCCGATACCATACGCCATATGAAGTCGTATTAACGTGACGCCGGCTGCTTTAACAGCAAAATCCGCCGCCTCAATGCAGGTTGCGACACTAAAGGTTTCCACTACCCCGACGGCTTCACGGGCATTCACATCCGTCACACCACCGATAGCCGGGAGCACATCCGGGTGGATATTACTGAGCAGAAACTCATCCACTACCTGAGCACCGCCTTTTTCCACACCGCAGCGCATTGCCTGCTGTGCGGCGGCAACATCACCGCCGACCATCACCACATATTTGCCGGGACACACGGTTTTGCCCATCAGCAGAGTGACTTCTGCACTTTTGAGCATAAAATCAGTGACTTCCATCCCTTTGGCGATACTGGACAGTTCCACCATCGCAATTGCACTGTGCATAGTTATTCCTTCTCTATCGTGACAGCCGAGCTGTCAATATGGCGAACCACACCGCTGATACTGGCGTGAACCGGCGCACCCAGTGCTTTTTCCGGGACAGCGGCGATCAGCATGCCCGCCGTGACGTTATCCCCTTCACTGACAACCGGTACCGCCGGGGCACCGATATGCTGACGTAACGGGATAATCACCTGCTGCGGCGCGTAGATCTCATCAGTCATCGGCGCTTTGTGCATGTATTCCGTCAGTTCCAGACGGCGGACAAGGCGTTTGACCGGCAGCATGCGGTGCTGAGCCATCGGATCTTCCGGGCGCAGTTCACCTTCGTAGCGGATCCCTTCTTCGCGCAGCTTCACTTTCAGCATCTGATTCAGGCGCATCGGTGAGATCTCCACCGGGCAGGACCAGGCTTCACAAATCGCACATTCCGAGCAGGTCAGTGCCGCAACAACGGCTGACGGTGCGGAGATCTGCTCATACCCCACCGCGCGGACAATCAGGTGCGGCGGCAGTTCGTGGCCGATCATATGACGCGGGCAGAGCTCGGTACACATGCCGCACTGTTCACATACGGTACGCGCCTGGTTGATCACCGTGCGCTCCGAACGGGTCCGGCGCTGAATTAAAATATGGTCATCCGGCAGGACTAATAAGCCGCCGGTGGTTTTGGTCACAGCATCATCAAGGGATGTCTGTAATTTGCCCATCATCGGCCCGCCGTTGATATACGCCGGGTTGCTGATGGTGGATCCGCCTGCCAGTGCCAGCACTTCACGCAGTGTGGTGCCGACCGGAACGGAAACGGTAACAGGATGATGAACCGCGCCGTTCACCGTCAGGACACGGTGTATCACGGCCTGTTCCTGTTCAACGGCATACGCGACATTGATCAGCGTCTGCACATTACTGACCACCACGCCGACAGACAGCGGCAGTGCCGCAGGCGGGACCCGGCGGCCGGTCGCCAGCCAGATGGTGATCACTTCATCACCGGCCGGATAAACATCCGGCAGGATATGCAGACGGACAGAATCCGGCACGCGGGCATTCAGGATATCAATGGCCGCCTGATGCTTGCCTTTGATGGCAATAATGCCCTCTTTCGCGCCGGTGGCCCGCATCGCATACAGCAAACCGCGGATCATCGCATCCGCCTCAAGGACAGCCAGCTGCTGATCCACCTGCAAAAGCGGCTCACATTCAGCCGCATTCACCAGATAGATTTCCGCCTGTGCCGCCAGTTTGACGTGGGTCGGGAACCCCGCCCCGCCCGCACCGACAACCCCTGCATCCTGCACACGCTGACGAATGATTTCGGGCCCGCACTCATGCAGACCCGGCATCAGATTACTCATCGCGGTTTCCCTCCTGTTTTACCCGGTAGCGGCTGCCGCGTTTGCGCAGTTTGCCCTGTTTAAACAGGTCTTCCAGCACATCACGGCTGTCCTCTATCAGGCAACTGAAATGCATGGCCGCTTCTCCGGCGGTCACGCCGTGGCGGTGTTTGGCTCCAGCGGCAAAGATCATCATGGCATCCGCATCCGGTGCAGCGGCAGAAACAGCTGCCGCCGGAGCCGGTTCAGATACCGGAACCGGTGCCGGAGACTGCGGTTTTACCTTCACCGGTACACCGCTGAAACCGGTGACCAGCCACTCGGTATCACCATCCGGACGGCCGATGACCTTATGGCCGATCACTTTACCGGTACGGTTTGCGGCCGCAATGCCCGCATCCACCGCCGCACGGCACGCCGCCAGATCACCCTCAACAACAAGCGTCACCATCCCCGGGATCACCATTTCATAGTTAAGGATGCGGACATTGGCCGACTTCAGCATCGCATCCGCCGCATCAATGCCGGACACCAGGCCGTATACCTCAAGTAATCCCAGTGAATCGATCATGACCTATCTCCTGTGTTAATGACTGAACTGACGACTGACTGCACTGCTCAGGCGCGCTGAACCGGATTGCGCGCGATATCCAGAACGGCTTCGGTAAAGGCATCACATGCTGCTTTACATGCTGCCTGGCTGCCGGTCAGGAAGGCTGCTGAGTAGTTGGTTTCTGACGGAGGCGGCACATAAGTGGCCAGCTGCACATCAGCGGCTTTCAGTGCGACATCAATCCCGAAGGTCGCTTCCAGCGGCGGTGCCACCAGATAGGCAATCGGGTCACCGTGTTTAACTTTGTCACCATCAGACAGGTAAGAGCCGGTACGGGAGACCAGATGCGCCAGGAATGCGGTATCTTCTTTGTCATTCGCCCACTGGAATGCCGCGCCGGATTCGATATTGGCGACCATGGCATCCAGACCCGCGCGGACTTCCGCCGGGTTCGGGCCACCGAGGATAATCATCACTTCACCGGAGGTCGGTGATGGTGAGTTTGACGCCCCTGCATACAGGGAACGTCCGTAAACCACTTCCACCAGAGCTTGTTTGGTGGCTTCGTCAGCGGCAATGTAAGCAACATCGTCGGAGTCTGCGGTGATAAGGCCGAGGCTGCGGATGTGTTTCGGTAATTTCAGTTCACGGCAGAAATCTTCGTGTGCATTAGCGATAAGACGCATCGCTGTCACGCTCGGCCGGATAAGATCTAATGCAGGCATATTCAGTTCCCCGTTAACGGTTCATGTTGATACCGGACGCTTTCTGCTCCAGCATGCGTTTGGCTAAATCGACGATAACAGCGGCGGCTTCCACCGGCGGTGTCCCTGCGCGGTGAATGTTCGAGATACAGGTACGGTCTGCTTCCACTGTACCCGCCACTGTCGGTGAGTACACCGCGTAGCAGGAGAGGCTTTCAGACTGACCCAGCCCCGGACGTTCGCCCACCAGCAGGATAACCACTTTCGCGCCGAGCACTTCACCGGCCTGGTCTTCAATTTTCACGCGGCCGTAACGGACAAAGAACGGCGTGCCCACTTTCAGACCGGACTGCTCCAGACCTTTCATCAGCGGCGGCAGAATTTCGTCGTAGTTTGCGGTGATAGCATCGGTGGACAGACCATCAGAGATAATGACCTGCACATCCGGCGCCTGCACACACTTGGTTTTCAGCAGTTCGATGGATTCTTTATTCAGAATACGGCCCATATCCGGACGGGTCAGATACTGGTTTTTGTCTGTGATTTCAGACTGTAACTCCAGCAGGTTCTGTTTTTTCACCCATTCCGCCGGGACTTCTTTCAGTACGGTATCTTTGGAGCGCGAGTGGTCAGCCAGGAAGCGCAGCAGGCTCTGGGTGCGCGGACGCACACCGGCACGGCCGGAGCAGACACGGGAACCGGTGCTGTTACGCAGTTCCTGTAACACTTCTGCACGGTGCGGGTTCTGCACGCCGATCCACTGTTTTGCTTCCGGTGAACCGAGATCCCACTCAACGGACTCAACAGACGTATTACCCTGATTCAGCACAGCCTGCGTTGCCGCAGCAACCGCCTGTACGTTTTCGCCCGTGTGTCCCATCTGAGCCATCACGCTGCGTACGATGTCATTAATTTGTTTTTGATCCATGGTGATTTACCCCGAAAATCAGAAGAACAGTGACGGATCGCCGGCACGATTGGTAAGACGCCCGTTTTCCATCAGACCCATTTTTTCCAGCCAGGCTTCGAATTCCGGCGCAGGGCGCAGGCCGAGTAACTGACGGATAGTTGCGATGTCATGGAACGCAGTGGTCTGGTAGTTGAGCATGATGTCATCACCCAGCGGCATACCGATGATGAAGTTACAGCCCGCAGAGGCCAGCAGGATCATCAGGTTTTCGTTGAGGTTCTGATCCGCATCCGCATGGTTGGTGTAACAGCAGTCACAGCCCATGGAGATACCGCTCAGTTTGCCCATGAAGTGATCTTCAAGACCGGCGCGGATAATCTGGCGGTCGTTATAGAGATATTCAGGTCCGATAAAACCGACAACGGTGTTCACCATGAACGGATCATAGTGACGCGCCAGGCCGTAGTTACGGGCTTCCATAGTCACCTGGTCAGCACCGTAGTGAGCGCCCGCTGACAGTGCAGAGCCCTGTCCTGTTTCAAAGTACAGGCAGTTAGGACCGGCGATACGGTTGTACTGCGCACCGACGTGGCGGGCTTCGTCCAGCATTTCCAGCTCAACACCGAACTCACGCAGACCTTTTTCACTGCCGCAGATGCTCTGGAAAATCAGGCCGCCCGGCGCACCGCGTTTGATGGCTTCCATCTGTGTGGTGACGTGCGCCAGTACACAACCCTGAGTCGGGATATCGTATTTATCGATGATGCCGTAGACAGCATCCAGCACGCGGCTGAGGTTATCCACATCGTCCGTTACCGGGTTGACACCGATAACCGCATCACCGCAGCCGTAAGAGAGACCTTCATAAATCTGTGCCACGATACTCTGCACTTCGTCACGGGTATCGTTCGGCTGTAAACGGCCGCTGAAGTGGCCCGGCAGACCCATGGTGTTATTCGCACGTTTCACGACAGGAATTTTCTTCGCGCCGTAAATCAGGTCTGCGTTGGAGCAGATTTTTGCCACCCCGGCGATGACTTCTGAGGTCAGGCCTTTGCGCAGCAGATTGATGTTATCGAGAGAGGTCGTGTCGCTCAGGACATGCTCACGCAGCTCACCGATAGTCCAGTTTTTGACCCGGTTGTATTCGGTTTCGTTGATATCGTCCTGGATCAGACGGGTTACGCAGTCTTCTTCATACGGAACGACAGGGTTGTTGCGGACATCCGCAATCGTCAGTTCAGACAGCACTTGTTTTGCTGCCACACGTTCCTGGGCGTTACTGGCCGCGACACCCGCCAGGATGTCCCCGGAGCGGAGTTCGTTAGCTTTCGCGAGAACGTCTTTCACGTCCCGGAACTGGTAGGTCTGACCAAACAGCGTGGTTTTCAATTTCATATTACGTTCCCTCAGGAAGGAAATGCGAGTGATTTAACAGTAACAGGGACGACAGAGCCGCTGAATAACGGCGTGCCGATGTCGATATAGTCGCCTGTGTGCGTGATAACTTCGTCGATAACAGCCAGTTCGCGGCCGTTCATCAGCGGACGCAGCAGCATGCCCAGTGCCTTACCGAAATCCTGTCCCGCGATCACCAGCAGCGGCATGGTGTTCGGGTATGTTTTGGTAAAGCGTTCCAGGGCATCAATACAGCTTTGTACCGAGGCGTAGTTAGTCGGCAGTGATTCCGGCAGGGCCAGCGCGTACAGATCCTGTTGCGGATTAAGATCCATCTGCGTCAGGGCACGGCTCCAGGTATTCACCAGATCTTCATCATCCGCGCGGCCCAGCGCCGGATGCACCACCGGAATATTGCGGACCGGCAGCGTGATGCTGTCCAGCCAGATGGTGCTGCCGGACAGAGACAGCGTATGCGCACCGGCGCCGATCACCGTGGCACGGACAGTCTGTGCCGGAGTCTGCATCGGTAAAGCACTGAAATCCGCATTGCGGTGTATCGCCTGTGCCAGCAGCGGCCCGATATCACCGAAACGGAAATCATTACCGCTTTCCGGATTGCTGTAACACTCCCCGACACCGCCGGACAGTGTGACCGCATAAAAAGAACTTTCCGCAGGCAGGCCGTCCGTCATCAGCAGCTCACGCCCGAGCGGGGTGAGGTTGCCGCTGATCACTTCATACAGCAGCTCACTCATGCGGTCGGCAATGGTATTCAGCTGTGCCGGTGTCAGGGACATCGGATCGGTCTGCTCACCAAAACAATCACGGGCGATAAGACGGCCCGGTGCATGCACATAAGTGACGCGTCCGCTGTTATCTGTTTCGAACAGACGACCGCCGACGTTCAGACAGGCGGAACTGATCACATGACCGGCTTCGAACAGCACATAGTTTGCTGTGCCGCCGCCGATATCAATGTTCAGTACCCGCGCCATCTTCTGCTCAGAAAGTGTCTGGGCACCGGATCCGAAACCGGCAATCACTGATTCCAGGTGCGGACCGGCGGTGGCGACCACGAAATCCCCGAGTTTCTGGGATAACGCCACCACAGCCGGACGCGCATTGCGGGTTTTGGCGGTTTCACCGGTAATGATGATGGCACCGGAGTCAATCGTCGCCGGGTCCATCCCGGCGGCGGCGTACTGATCCAGTACCAGTGCCAGAAGCTCTTCCTCACGCAGGTGGCCATCTTTATCCACCGGCGTGAACAGAACCGGGCTCTGCCAGATAATTTTGCGATCCACAAACTCATAACGCGGCACCTGTGACACCGCCGCGCGGTTTACCAGAGCGAGACGGGAGAAAATCACCTGTGTAGTGGTGGTGCCCACGTCAATACCGACACTTAAGAGTTCGAGGGTTTTCATGCTTATTTCTCCTCCGCGACGCTTTCAGCAGCAGCTTCAGTGGCCGCAGCGGCATCTTCCTGCTCAATATTTTTCGGCATCATCATGATGGCAACGAAAATCGCAGTGATACCGCCGATAATTTTCCCTGCAATCATCGGGAAGATCATCGGTGCCATGTTGGCGGCCACAAAGCCCAGGTGGTCACCCAGTGCGAAGGCAGCGGACACGGAGAACGCACAGTTGATGATTTTGCCGCGGGTATCCATTTTCTTCATCATGCCGAACATCGGGATGTTGTTCGCGAGAGTCGCGATCATACCGCCTGCGGCCATGTTGTTGATTTTCAGCAGGCTGCCGATCTTCATAAAGGATTTTTCAAACCAGCGGGTCAGCAGCAGCACCATCGGGTACGCCCCTAACAGCACCGCAGAGATAGAACCGATAACTTCGATGGCGCGCATCACTTTGCCCGGCACATCACCTTCTGCCATGAAAATCGGATCCAGGCCCGGAATCAGGTTCCAGCCCACAGTGAACTGCGCCACAGCTGCGGCCAGGCCGATAGTAATGATGGCAACAAGGATTTTGGCGAAGATCTGGAAGCCGTTGATCATTTTCTCAGGAATGAATTTCAGACCGAGGCACACCAGCGCCGCCACGATGATCACCGGGATCATATTGACCAGCAGCATGGTCATGCTGAAATCCACGACCTGACCGTCAATTTCCACACCGGAAAATTTCGCCACCAGACCACCGGCAATACAGCCGACCGGAATGGTCACGATACCGGCCAGCACA
Source organism: Morganella sp. HSTU-ASny43 (assembly GCF_022819185.1). NCBI lineage: Bacteria > Pseudomonadati > Pseudomonadota > Gammaproteobacteria > Enterobacterales > Morganellaceae > Morganella > Morganella sp. HSTU-ASny43. The sequence goes on along the minus strand of NZ_WSPG01000002.1, from coordinate 81,767 downwards.
CCGAGTGCCAGGAAACGGCGATCTTTCTTCTCGATAATGCCCAGCGCAACAGGGATAGAGAACACCATGGTCGCACCCATCATGGATGCCAGCAGTACGCCGGAATATAACCACGCTGCCACATCACCGCCGGACAGCTCTTTCGCGAGGAAGAAGCCGCCCATATCGATGGCCAGAATACTGCCCGCAAACACTGACGGGTTCGCACCCAGCATTTCATAGACAGGAATAATCACCGGCCCGAGCAGCATGGCGATCACCGGTGCCAGCGCGGTCATACCGACCATTGCCAGACCCAGTGCACCCATTGCCATAAAGCCTTCTTCAAACTGTTCACCGGAACCGGCAATGCCTTTCCCGACTTTACCCAGGCCGATCTTACCGAGGATTGCCTCTGAGCCACCGAACTGGCTGAAGATACGATCCACGGCTGCTATCAGCATAAAACTCATCATGATGTACATGATGATTTCATTAATGCCCATACCCTTCTCCTTCCGTGCCTGTCGCGCAGGCTGTTCTTATTGATTGACTCAGGCTGACTCGTAAATCGCCGTTATCTGAGCCGCTGTGACCGCGCGCGGATTGGTTTTGATGCAGATATCCTGCAATGCCGCTTTGGCAAAACCATCGAAATCCTCACGTTTTCCGCCCAGGGATGGCAGCGTCTGCGCGAGTTCCACGTCACTGATCAGTTGTTCCACGGCCTCAATGGCCTCCATGTCGGTCATCGGCCGCTGAGTCAGCGCATGACCAATTTCGCTGTACGCCTGTTTGCAGACCAGGCGGTTAAAACGCATTACCTGCGGCAGCATGACGGCGTTCGCCTTGCCGTGCGGAATGTTGTATGCCGCGCCAATCTGATGCGCCATCGCATGGCACAGCCCCAGACCGGCATTGGAGAACGCCATCCCGGCCATATAAGAAGCCAGCATCATGTCCTCACGGGCTTTGATATCATGCCCCTGACCGACAGCAATCGGCAGCGCGTGGCTGATCATGGAGATCGCCCGCAGTGCCAGCGCCTGTGTCAGCGGCGTGACGTTGCTCGCCACATACGCTTCAATCGCATGTGTTAAGGCATCGATACCGGTCATTGCTGTCACATGCGGCGGAACACCGAGTGTCAGACAGGCATCAATAATGGCGAGATCAGGCAGTAACTGGCTGTGTGCCAGCACCAGTTTGATATGATTTTCCGCAGTAATAATCACGGAAACATTGGTCGCTTCAGAGCCGGTACCGGCAGTGGTCGGGATAGCGATAAACGGCAGACGCGGATTGAGCGCCGCACCCGGCATCATATCCGCCAGCGGCAGATCCGGATTGGCAGCCAGCACCGCCACGGCTTTCGCCGCATCCAGCACCGACCCGCCGCCGAGGGCGATAATGCCGTCGCACTGCACGCTCAGCAGATGCTCAACGGTACGGAACACATCTTTATCCATCGGCTCGCCCGGCGGGCACGGCCAGATTTCATATGCAATGCCGCTGCGGCTCAGATTACGCTCCAGCACATCGGTAAGACCGGCCTGTAACAGCATGCCGTCCACCATAATAAAAACGTGCTTAATTCCGCGCTCCGCAAGAACATCCCCGCTGCGGCCGACGGCGCCCGGGCCGATTAATGTGGTCGGCGGGACAGAAAACTCACGCACCTGACGGGCATTCACCAAATCAAGCGCCTGATAGATAGCGGACTGAACCTCAGCCGCGGGTAAACGATTATCCGGCATGACGGTTTTCTCCCTGAGATACACCGCAGACGGCAATCGCCAGCGGCGTCATAAAAATAGAATGCTGTGGCAGTACCACGGTAAGATGCGGGAAACGCGCCTGAAACAGCGGCTGCACACCGGGCTGCATACAGGAGCCGCCCGCCAGCCACAGTTCAGTCACATCCTCACCGCGAATATGATCGTCGACGATATCCGTCATTTTTTCGTATACCGGACGAATAACCGGCCAGATGCTTTCACCGCGCTCACGCTTCATCTGCTCGGCATCTTCCAGTTCAATGCGCTGGTTGCCCGCCAGGGTCAGGGAAATATGATGACCGCCGGTGGCTTCGTCGCCGGAGCGGGTCACTTCGCCCTTCTGCACAATCGCGATCCCGGTGGTACCGCCGCCGATATCCACAACAGCGGCTTTATCCAGCCCCATCATGTCAGCGACCGCAGACGGCTCATCCAGCACTCTGGCGACCACCAGACCGGCAGATTCCAGCACATTCACGGAGATACGCGGATCTGTTCCCGGCGGGAATGACGTTGTCGCCACCTCAAACCGGAAACCGAACTGTTTTTCCAGCGCATCCAGATGTTTATTAACGATTTTTACCGCACCGAAGAAATCCCAGACCACACCGTCGCGCACCACATCTGCCCAGTCCAGGCACACCGCGACCGGCTGACCTTCCGCATTCACCACCATGGACACCACATCACAGGTACCGAGATCGATCCCCAGCCACAACGGCGCATCTTTGTGATCACCCGCCTGCGGCTGATTACAGATTTCCGCTGCCCGCTGTAAGCGCGATGCCAGCCATTCCTGATTGCGTTGAACCATCGGTTCCTCCGGTTTAAAACATAACGTCAGGGTTAACGTGAGTAACTCACACTAACCGGGAAAAAAGCGGTGAAGCCCGCAGGCCCCACCGCAGCGGCTTACACGATGCGGAATGAATCCACCATGGTGCAGCGGCGCAGACGAACGAACGTCCGCGCACAGGTCACACCTTCACCGGTCGGTGTGGTGATCGTCATGGTTGTCCAGCCTTCGCCGCCCAGTCCCAGACCGGCAATACACGGTCCGTTTTTCACGAAAATACTGGTATCGATGGCATTCGCCATGCGGTTCAGGTTGCTGATGTTATTGGAGTGCATCGCTGCGGTATGATGGCAGCCGCCTTCCAGTTTCACCGCCAGGTCAATCGCCTGATCCACATCTTTCACGCGGATGATCGGCAGAACCGGCATCATCAGTTCAGTGACGGCAAACGGATGTTTGCAGTCGGTTTCCGCGATCAGCAGACGGGTATCTGCCGGCACAGTCATACCGATAGCCGCAGCAATTTTCGCTGCATCACGGCCTACCCAGTCGCGGCTGACAGTGCCGTGGCCGGTTTCATCAACATTCTTCAGCAGAACCGGGATCAGCTTCTCGCTCTGTTCGCGGGTCAGTAATACCGCGTGATTACGCTGCATTTCGGTGATCAGTTTGTCTGCAATGCAGTCAACCGCGATCAGCACTTTTTCATCCGCACAAATGATGTTGTTATCGAATGATGCACCGTGAACAATGGCTTTCGCCGCACGTTCGATATCGGCAGTTTCATCCACCACGACCGGCGGGTTACCGGCACCGGCAGCGATCAGACGTTTGTTGGTGTGTTTGCGGGCGGATTCCACCACCGCATCACCCCCGGTCACGACCAGCAGGCCGATCCCCGGATATTTGAATAAACGTTGTGCGGTTTCGATATCCGGTTTGGCGACAGTCACCAGCAGGTTGTTCGGGCCGCCTGCGGCAACAATGGCTTCGTTCAGAATCGTGATGGTGCGCTGTGAGACTTTTTTCGCTGCCGGATGCGGCGCGAAAATCACACTGTTACCCCCGGCGATCATACTGATGGCATTGTTGATTGCCGTCGCCGCCGGGTTAGTGGATGGTGTGACAGAGGCGATAACACCCCATGCCGCATTTTCGATTAAGGTTAAACCGTGGTCGCCGGTTAACACTTCAGGACGCAGACACTCAACACCCGGGGTGCCGTTTGCCTGTGCTAAGTTCTTCGCGAGTTTATCTTCCACGCGGCCCATGCCGGTCTCTTCAACAGCCAGAACCGCCAGTTCGCGGGCATGTTCTGTTGCCGCACGGCGGATTGCGCCGATGCAGAGATTACGCATTTCAACAGTTTTTAATGATTTCTGTGCTTCTTTGGCGGCAAGAACGGCATCATCCAGGGATTCAAACACCCCGAAACCGTTATTCTGTGAGGCTGCCGCCTGCTGTGGTGCCGCTGATGCAGCCGCCGGTTGTGTGCCCGCACTCATGCTGGCCAGAACCGCTTTTACCACATTCTCAATTTCTTTCTGATCCATATTCACCCACGCCTCTTTCTGTGACTCGTTGCGGCGATTTATTTATGAAAAATCACCTGACTTTCCATAACGGCCTCATCCACAATGCCGATGATGCTGAGATCGACCGGTGACGCTTCTTTGCTCTGAGCACGCCGCGCCGAACTTCCGCTGACGATCAGCACCCATTCACCATTACCCGCACCGATACTGTCGGTTGCGACGGCCACCTCACCGTTAGGACGCCCCTGGCGGTCAATCATTTCCACCAGCAGTAACTTGTCGGATTCCAGTCCGGGATGACGCACGGTGCACACGATTTGTCCGATAACGACAGCCAGTTTCATGTTCACCTCTCTTTATATTTCAGCAGCCTGAATACAGCCGGCTACGGATTTCAGGTAAAAAAATCCCCTGCCGTCTGAGTGACAGCAAAAAAACCGGGGAGATTAAAATCGCGTGGCGTCAGAAGCACGCCACGCTAACAACGATTAATCGATTGATTTATCGCCGGACATTTTGATAGGAAACACTTCTTCCAGATCGCCATGCGGACGAGGAATAACGTGTACAGAGACCAGTTCACCGATACGCTGAGCTGCTGCCGCACCTGCGTCAGTCGCTGCTTTACATGCTGCAACATCACCGCGCACCATGGCTGTTACCAGACCACCGCCGATTTGTTTAACACCGACTAATTTAACGCGTGCTGCTTTGACCATCGCATCGGATGCTTCGATTAATGCAACCAGACCCTTAGTTTCGATCAGTCCTAATGCTTCCATGATATTTTCCTCTCATTGAGATCCCATCAGGGACCGGTTTAAATAACGCTTTCTGCTTCAGTGCGGCGGACAGGTTGTCCGGCCTGAGCTAACTGTGTTTGTGCTACCAGCACCAGTTCAATAATGTCGCGGGCATTACAGCCGCGTGACAAATCATGCACCGGTGCATTTAATCCCTGAATCAGCGGGCCGAGTGCCCGGTAACCGCCGAGACGCTGGGCAATCTTGTAACCGATATTGCCTGCTTCCAGTGACGGAAAGACCATGACATTTGCCCGCCCCTTTAACTCACTGTTCGGGGCTTTTTGCGCAGCGACACTTGGCACAAATGCCGCGTCGAACTGCAGTTCACCATCCGCCTGTAACTGCGGGGCGCGTGCATGAATAATTTCCACCGCCTGCTGCACCATCGCCACATTAGGATGTTTCGCGCTGCCTGCTGTTGAAAAAGACAACATCGCCACACGCGCGGTTTCACCGGTGATTGCCGTGAAGGTTTCCGCACTGCTCAGCGCAATATCCGCCAGCTGTGCAGAAGTGGGTTGAGGTACGACACTGCAATCAGCGAAACCCAGCACATTGCCTTCCGTTCCCGGCGGCAACATGATGAAAATAGATGATAATGTTTTAACGCCCGGCTTCAGGCCGATCACTTTCAGCCCGGCCCGCAGAACAGCGGCGGTTGACGAGATATTCCCCGCCACACATAAATCCGCTTTTCCGGCGGCAACCATGGCGGCACCGAACCACAGCGGCTGGCGCATGGCCTCATCCGCATCTTCCGGGGCTTTTTCGCCGAGGCGCGCGGTGATGGTATCCGCAAACTCTGCACGCCACTCATCCGCACTGTCCGGATCAATGGTGCTCAGGCCGTCCATAATGACACCGGTACGCAGCGAGAAATCACGCAGCGCAAACGGGTTTGCCAGCAGAACAGGCTCCGCCAGACCATTTTGTTTCAGATAACGGGCGGCGTGGATCACGCGCTCATCCAGCGCATCCGGCAGAACCACCCGCGGCGGGTTCAGTTTTGCCTGCTGACGGCATCGTTCAATGAGCATGTGTTCCCCCTTGCATCAGAGCCTGTTTCAGAGCCTGTGTGGTCATTACGCCGCCTTCGCGCACCACCATCACCATCAGGACATACACCGCACTGGAGAGGCGGTTAAGCGCCTGCATAATGTCAGGGCGGATGACCTGAAAATAACAATCGATATAAATACGTGCCGCACTGACTTCCGTTTCACGGACTTTGGTCCGCAGCAGGTTCAGCGCCGCCGCATCACGGCCGTGACTCACATCCGGAACGATATGGTCATGACCCAGGTATTTCAGCGGATTATGAGACAGCTTGTGCAGCTCATCCGCGTTCAGATCCGCAATACTCTGCTCACCGAGCGGTTCATTGAGCGCATCGGCACGCATAATATTGCCGAGCACAGAGCGGATATCCGCCAGCCAGCCTTTCAGCGGCGTCTGTGCAAATTCAGTCTGTAACCAGACGGCTTCGGCAATGGTGGCATCCAGCGCGGCGCGGAAGGCCAGACGCGGATCATTTTTCGCCACCATGGTGTGACCGTTAAGGTGTGTCAGCGTGTCCGGCTTTTTCGCCACCGGCTGATGGCATAATTCGCAGGCCGCGACATCCGCTTTATCCTTACTGGTTAACCCGTGTACCGCTTTCAGGTCAGGGACAGCCGTTTCGGTTTTACCGGATTCATCCGGCGTTTCCACAAACAGACGACCTTGTTTATCCTGAAATTTCACCTGTAAACGGCGGCTTTCGATCAGCTCACGGGCGGATGGTGTCATCCGGCTGTCAGCAGGCAGATGAATTTCACTGCCTTCGCTCAGCGTAAAGTTATCCCGCAGCCAGTCTTCAGTGATAAAGGTCATGGCGATACCCCTCAGCAATCCTGCCAGTTAGCCGGCCAGGCCACATACAGGAAGCGGACAGTGGATGGTGTGCCGAACTCAATCGCGGAGCCTTTCGGAATAAACATCACATCACCGGCTTTCGCGATCATGGTTTCGCCCTGATGGCGCACATGCAGCTCGCCTTCCAGAACCAGATCCACTTCGTCGTAATTCAGCGTCCACGGGAAGAATGCGTTTTCCCACTGCATAAACCCGGCAGCCATACTGCTGTTATCCTGCGCAGTGATCAGATCCGCAATCCCGACACGGTGCGGACCCGCGCCATCGAAATTACCGAATTTCACTGAGCTGCTGTCGACCACTTTAATGCCGCCTTTGCCGGTGACACTGCGGTAGCTCTGGGTATTCGGGGTATCAGTGTTCTCTTCCGCCGGTTTGAATGCCGCCACTTTCGCTTTAATCTGCGCGATACGCTCCTGCACCACTTTATCGACCAGTTGTGCAATCAGGGTTTCGGTGACATTGCCGTCAGGCAGCTGCGCGATAATGCACTCGCGGATTTTCTGACGCTCTGCGGATGAAATATTGGGTTCTGTTCCGGCGGTTGCGGCCAGCGGTGCGGCGGCCGGTGCGCTGTTCTGTGCGGCATCCACCTCACAAATCACAAAGCCCAATTGTTCAGCCACAACATGGGCTTCCGGCGTGACAATACTCTCTTTCAGCACCACATCCAGACGGGTTTTGCCCGCTGCGTGTGCTTCCCGGATGTCATTGGCCGTTATTAGTTTCTTCATCGGATATTCCTCTTATTGGCTGTCGGCTGTGGCCAAAAACTGTTTCACTTTCAGGACGTCATCAGGATCAAGGCTGTTGATGGCAAGTACCGGTTCCTCAAACCCCCGCGTGGAGAGCAGCTCGCGCACGGCGGGCACATCCGCATCCGGTGCATCGGCTTTACTGATAACCGCAAAGCGGCGCATACGGGGATAGATATCGAGTAATCCGGCAGGAATCCGGCACTCCGGGTTATTTGCCGCGTGGACATAAACCAGCACATCACAATCTGCCAGCGTATTAATCAGCGCGTGGTAGAGACGGGGATGGCTGAAATATTCACCCGGTGTATCAACACTGCCTTCATCATTGAACTCAATCGCCTGTGTTTTACGCGCAAGATCAAAATCCCCCTGCAACGCATTGAATAATGTCGTTTTTCCTGCACCCACATCACCCACAAACACAATTCGTTTCATTCAGACGGCATCCTTAACTGCACCCGCTCAGCTGCGGGTGATATCACAAACGGCATAATTGAGGAGCTGGCTTAACCCGCGTACAGTCTGGATCAATGCTTCTTCCACTGCGCCGACAGAGCCGTAAATCACGAGTGCACCGGTGAAACGATCAAGAAAGCCGATATCCACACCAGCGGCCTTTGTGGCAAGATCACCCGCAATCATTGCGGTTTCGCCGGGTGTCAGCGTCATAATGCCGATGGCTTCAGCACCGGGAACCCCGATTTTTTTCGCCAGATCACTGCCCGGATGCGCAATCAGATGCGCCAGCGTGACCTGTTTGCCGGGAACAAATTCCTGGATGATACGTTCCTTTTCCATCGTGCTTACCTCGTCACTCTCCTCATAAGAATTGATTCAATCCTAGTCACACTCTTAAAAAGGGGATAACAAAAATCGGCAATCACGATTAAATGTTGAAACAGATCACTAATTGGCAGAATTGTTAATTTGGTAACAAACAGCGATCACCCGGGGAAAAGGCACGGAAATTGAATCTGTTATTTATGACGGAATTGTTTCAGATGCGGTAATAAGCAAAATACGTAGTACTGAAATGCGTAAAATACAGCAATTGCCTTACCCGCGATATTCCGGTAAGGCAATGAGAGAGAAAGCGGGTTCGCGGTGTGATTATTTCTGTGTGTCACGAATAAAGTTTTTATCCGGCGACTGCTTGAGCAGACTGATAAACAGGTTCTCTTCTTCCGGGATGATATCCTTGATAAGACATCCTATCCCTATTGTGTAACTGTTTGTATTTGATAATATATTATTCATCGATCCCCGGTCATGGGTATAGATAACCCGGTCCGGATCCTCAATCACAATCGCCTCTTCCATAAAAAACATTTCACTGAGAAAATCACTGTTATTCTGTGCGTACATCACGGCCGGGTAATTTGCCAGCTCGCGGATATTAATCTTTTTATGCTGTGCCAGCGGATGTGTCCGGCAAATAAAATCAAATAGCTTTTTTTATCAGGACATAGATTTTTCTTATGATACGAACGGGGAAATAAAATAGTTATAAGAACCAGTGAGATAAATATTCATTTTCTGTTATTTTCCCGTCTGATAAAAAATAAAGCAGACAGCCTGCTATTTTTATCAATCCGGAATGAGAAACCGGTCACAACGGGGATTTTCGCCGGATCACCGGCAGAGTGTGAAGTATCCCGCAAATTGACATTTATTTATCACTTCCTCACTTGTACGTACAATAGCACTCACGTAACGTATAAACCAATCTGGTTTAAACCAAAAGGCCAATCCGATGAAAACAACACAAACTGCAGCTGATCTTGCCAGAGAGAAACTCGATGCCATGCTGACCGCCGGCGTTATCGCGCCCGGAGACAAGCTGCCCGCAGAACGTCCGCTGACAGAACAACTCGGTGTCAACCGGATGTCACTGCGCCAGGCACTGCTCAGCCTGGAGAATGACGGAAAAATCTTCCGCAAAAACCGCAGCGGATGGTTCGCTGCCCTGCCGGTTTTCAATTACAACCCGAAATCCCCGGCAAGTTTTAATCAGGCGGCAAAAGCACAGGGACGGGTACCGTCATGGGAATACACAGACAAACTGACGGTCACTGATGCCCCTGCGGAGATTACCGGTAAATTCGGTCTTGCGGCCGGTGATGCGGTGTATCTCATTACCGGATGGGGGGCACTGGACGGGCATAAAGTGTTCTGGCACCAGACCTATATTAACCCGGCTGCCGGTCCGGACTTTACCGCAAAACTGGATAACCACTCTTTCGCGGCAATCTGGGAAGAAAAATACAATATCACCACCACGACTGCCGGACTGGCATTCAAACCGGCCCGGATGCCGGAAACCGCCAGTAAGGCTATCGGCTGTACCGCGAATTCCCCCGGTATCCGGGTGGAAAAATACCGCTGTGATGCGGAACATAATATCGTTCAAATCGACATTGAGTACTGGCGGTTTGAATCTGTTTATTTTTTTGTTGAGCTTTAGACACAGGAATCTGAATCATGAATACTGATGATGCCCGCCGGATTATTGAACGTGCAGATAAATTACCGTTATATCTGCATGCCTACGCCTATCATCTGAATATGCGTTTTGAAAAAATATTGCCGGGTGACTTACTGGATATCGCAAACGAACATCATTTGCCGGGCGTCAAAATACATGTACTGGATGGTGAAACACAATCTCTTTCAACCATGACAGACGAACAGCTTGAGGCTTTTGCAGAGAAAGCAAAACGTTATCATCTGGATATTAATATTGAAACCAGCGCCTCCGATAATAAAACCCTGGATGATGCGGTCAGAATCGCACTGAAAACCGGGGCAAGTTCTGTCCGTTTTTATCCGCGCTATGAAGGTGCACTGTCTGATGTGCTGCGCCGTATTTCCGCAGACATCGGTTATTTAAAAACACACTATCAGCACTCCGGTCTGACATTTGTTCTGGAACAGCATGAAGATTTAAAAAGCCACGAGCTGGTTAAGCTGATAAAAGAAGCTGATTTCCCGGAACTGACGCTGTTATTTGACTTCGGCAATATGATCAATGCCTGTGAATTACCGATGGAAGCGCTGGCAGTCATGCAGGATCATATTACTCAGGTGCATATCAAGGATGCGGTGATTCTGGAAGAAGGTGATGGTTTCGGCCATACCGCCTGCCGTTCCGGGGAAGGTAATCTGCCGTTTAAAGAGATGCTGCGGGCATTAATATGTCTGGGTGAAGAGAAACCGCAGGTTATTTCCTACGGGCTGGAAGAAGAAGTGGATTATTACGCACCGGCCTTCCGTTTTAAAAATGAAGGGAATGATCCGTGGATCCCGTGGCGTCAGCTGAGTGAAACACCGTTACCTGAAAATGAAATTGAAGAACGTCTCGCCCGTGAAAAAGAAGATGCCGTCAATCAGCTGATTTATGTCCGTAACGTCATTGATGAAATAAAGACAGAGGCACTCGCCGTTATTCATAAATAAAAAAATATCAGCACTACACACCATTAATTTAAAAACAACACTCAATACTGACTGAAAATTATTTTTCAGTCGGGAGGCACACTATGCTTGATAAAAAAAGATGGGCTATATTCAGCCTGTTAATTCTGTGTGGCGGTACTATCTATAAATTACCGTCACTGAAAGACGCCTTTTATGTTCCGATGCAGGAATATTTCCATCTGACAAATGGTCAGATTGGTAATGCCATGTCAGTAAACTCAATTGTGACGACCATTGGTTTCTTTTTATCTATTTATTTTTCTGACAAATTACCGCGCCGTCTGACAATTTCATTCTCATTAATTGCAACCGGCCTGCTGGGTGTGTATTTATCCACAATGCCGGGCTACTGGGGCATTTTATTTGTCTGGGCATTATTTGGTGTCACCTGCGATATGCTTAACTGGCCGGTATTATTAAAATCTGTCAGCCTGCTGGGCAACAGCTCACAGCAGGGCCGGATATTCGGCTTCTTTGAAACCGGCCGCGGTGTGGTCGATACCGTGGTGGCCTTCTCCGCTCTTGCGGTCTTTGCCTGGTTCGGCAGTGGTTATCTCGGTTTTAAAATGGGGATCTTATTTTATTCCGGCGTGGCTATTCTGGTCGGTGGTATTATCTTCCTGTTCCTGAAAGATGATAAACACACCGTCACCGAACCGGTGAATGAATCCGGTGAAAATAAAGAGAAAAAGCCCGGCGTCAGCGCGGTATTAAAAGACGGTACCGTCTGGCTGATTGCTCTGAGTATTTTCTTTGTCTACGCCGTTTATTGCGGACTGACCTTCTTTATTCCGTTCCTGAGTAATATCTATGCACTGCCTGTCGCACTGGCCGGTATTTACGGTATTCTGAATCAGTATTGCCTGAAAATGGTCGGCGGCCCTATCGGCGGATTAATCGCGGATAAGATTTTAAAATCACCGACCAAATACCTGTTTTATACCTTTATTATCAGTGTGATTGTCCTGGTCACCTTTATTTTCCTGCCGCACGAAAGTATGCCGGTGTATTTGGGTATGGTCTGCACACTGGGCTTCGGTACTATTGTTTTCACTCAGCGCGCGATTTTCTTTGCGCCGATTGGTGAAGCCAATATCAAAGAGTCCAGTACCGGGGCTGCAATGGCACTGGGCAGCTTTATCGGTTATGCCCCGGCCATGTTCTGCTTCAGCCTCTACGGCCATATTCTCGACAGCTATCCGGGCATGACCGGTTACAAAATCGTGTTCGGCCTGATGGCATTGTTTGCCTGCTGCGGCGCTTTCGCTTCCGGTATTCTGATTATCAGTATTAAAAACCGCAAAGCTCGCGCTGATATGATGGCATCTTCCCGCTAATCATACCGTACGGATAACATCCCCCTGATATACGGTGGTGTTATCCGTTTCTGTTTTCCGGATGGTTATTTCAGATATCTCCCTTTAGTTAAATATATTTCTTTTAATCCGGAAATTGTGTCATATGTCGTGAAATATATATTTGTCATTAAATGAGTAAAAATAACCGGTTGAAAAACCAATACATCACTACCCCTTAAGGAGTATTGACAAAAATTATTTAAAGCAATGAATTACATAAGCTGAATTGATTAAGCTGCATTTGATATACATCAATGAGAAAAACCGGGATCGCCGTATTTTTAGCCTTAATCCACACAAAATCTGAGGCTGAAATGAGCAACGTCAAGTTAGCAATCATCGGTAACGGTATGGTCGGCCACCGCTTTGCCGAAGAGCTTACCGATAAAGCGGACGCCGGACAGTTCGATATCACCGTATTCTGCGAAGAGCCGCGTGTCGCTTATGACCGCGTGCATCTCTCCTCCTATTTTTCTCATCATACGGCGGAAGAATTATCCCTGGTTAAACCCGGTTTCTATGAAAAACACAATATTTCGGTATTAATCAATGAGCGGGTGATTACCGTTAACCGTCAGGAAAAGGTGCTGCATACCAATACCGGCCGCACTGTGCATTATGACAAACTGGTGATTGCGACCGGCTCTTATCCGTGGATCCCGCCGATCAAAGGCAGTGATACCCGCGACTGTTTTGTTTACCGGACGATTGAAGATCTCAATGCCATTGAAGCCTGCGCCCGCCGCAGCCGCAAAGGTGTGGTGATCGGCGGTGGTCTGCTGGGGCTGGAAGCCGCCGGGGCCCTGAAAAACCTGGGTATTGAAACCCATGTTATTGAATTTTCGCCAGTCCTGATGGCGGAACAGCTCGATGCGCTCGGCGGTGAACAGCTGAAGCAGAAAATTGAACGGATGGGTGTAACGGTACATACCGGCAAAAACACCACGGAAATTACCGCATCCGGCAGCGGAGAGAGCCGCAAAGTGCTGCATTTTGCCGATGGTTCATCGCTGGAGACCGATTTTGTCGTCTTTTCCACCGGGATCCGCCCGCGTGACCGGCTTGCCCGTCAGTGCGGACTGGCCGTGGCGGAGCGCGGCGGTCTGGTGATTAATGACCAGTGTCAGACATCTGACCCGGATGTGTATGCTATCGGGGAATGCGCGTCATGGCACGGCAGAACTTACGGACTGGTGGCACCGGGCTACAAAATGGCACAGGTGGCGGCTGATCATCTGCTGGGGAAGGAGAATCAGTTTACCGGTGCGGATATGAGCGCAAAACTGAAACTGCTGGGTGTGGATGTCGGTGGTATCGGCAATACACATGCGACAGACGACGGCTGCCACAGTTATATTTATCTCGATGAAGCCAATGAGGTTTATAAGCGGCTGATTGTCAGCGACGATAATAAATATCTGCTGGGTGCGGTGCTGGTCGGGGATACCGAAGATTACGGTAATCTGCTGCAACTGGCACTGAACCGTATCGAACTGCCGGAAAATCCGGATGTTCTGATCCTCCCGGCACACGCCGGCAGCAAACCGGCGATCGGCGTGGAATCCCTGCCGGACAGTGCACAAATCTGTTCCTGTTTTGATGTCACCAAAGGAGACATTATTCAGGCCATTCATAACGGTTGCCAGACGGTTGCGGATATCAAAGCGGAAACCAAAGCCGGTACCGGCTGCGGCGGATGTGTTCCGCTGATCACTCAGGTGCTGAATACAGAACTGACTAATCTGGGTATTGAGGTGAATCATCACCTCTGCGAGCATTTTGCCTATTCACGCCAGGAGCTGTATCACCTGATCCGCGTGGAAAAAATCACTACCTTTGATGAGCTGCTGGGCCGCTACGGCGAAGGTTACGGCTGTGAAGTATGTAAACCGACCATCGGCTCCCTGCTCGCGTCCTGTCGGAATGACTATATTCTGCGCGACGATCTGGTGCCGTTACAGGATACCAACGATAATTTCCTCGCCAATATGCAGAAGGACGGCACCTATTCGGTGATCCCGCGCTCACCGGGCGGCGAAATTACCCCGGAAGGTCTGCTGGCTATCGGTACAGTTGCACAGGAATACAATCTGTATACCAAAATTACCGGCTCACAGCGTATTGCGATGTTCGGGGCGCAAAAGCAGGATTTACCGGCTATCTGGGAAAAACTGATCGCCGCCGGATTTGAAACCGGGCACGCCTATGCCAAAGCACTGCGGATGGCGAAAACCTGTGTCGGCACGGCATGGTGCCGGTTCGGGGTCGGCGACAGCACCGCACTGGGTGTTGAGCTGGAACACCGTTATAAAGGCATCCGCACCCCGCATAAAATGAAATTCGGCATCTCAGGCTGCACCCGCGAGTGTTCCGAAGCACAGGGGAAAGATATCGGGATTATCGCCACCGACAAGGGATGGAACCTGTATGTCTGCGGAAACGGCGGCATGAAACCGCGCCACGGCGATCTGCTGATGGCTGACCTTGATAAAGAGACCCTGATACGCTACATCGACCGCTTTATGATGTTTTACATCCGCACCGCCGACAAACTCAGCCGGACATCCACCTGGCTGGAAAGCCTCGAGGGCGGGATTGATTACCTGCGGGATGTGATAGTCAGCGATAAACTGAGCCTCAATGCACAGCTGGAGCAGGAACTGGCGCAGCTGCGCGAAAAAGTGACCTGCGAGTGGCAGGAAACGGTGAACAACCCGCATGCCCGCAAACGCTTCAGTCACTTTGTTAACAGCCCGCTGCCGGATCCGAATGTGCAAATGGTAAGTGAGCGCTCACAACATCGTCCGGCCCGCCCGGAAGAGCGGATTGCTGTCACTCTGATCGGGGAGGAATAATCATGAGTCAATGGATTACGGTTTGTCAGGTCAGTGATATCACCCCGGGAACCGGTGTGTGTGCGCTGGTAAAGGGTGAACAGGTGGCGCTGTTCCGTCCTTATCCGGACGAGCGCATTTTTGCCCTGAGTAATATCGATCCTTTTGCGCAGGCCAGTGTGCTGTCGCGCGGATTAATTGCAGAGCATGACGGCTCGCTGTGGATTGTCAGTCCGCTGAAAAAACAGCGTTTCCGGCTGACGGACGGGTTGTGTGCGGAAGACGCCGCATATTCCGTCGCCGCCTTTGCCGTTAAGGTGACGGATGGCACTGTGAGTGTTTCCGCCGTGCCGCAGTAACCCCATACAAAAAAAAGCGCAAAATGACTGAGGGCATTTTGCGCTTAATACTTAGTACATAACACATAAAACTGATTTTTTATTGTTGCGCGGTATCTGTATCCCTTGTACCGCGCCTGTCTTGTTTATTCTGAACGACCGGTCAGGCTGACGTTGTGGCCTGTGCTACCGGAGGTTCAATAACTGCCTTTGGTTTTCCGCGGCAGCCTTCACCGTAGTGCTCACCTTCCCAGCGGCCGACGATAGCGGCACCGATGGCGTTACTCATTACGTTAGTGGCAGAGCGGCCCATGTCGAGGAACGGATCCACACCCATCAGCAGAATCAGACCCGCTTCCGGAATGTTGAACTGGTTCAGTGTCGCCGCGATAACCACCAGAGACGCACGCGGTACACCGGCCATCCCTTTCGATGTCAGCATCAGAATCAGCAGCATGGTAACCTGCTCACCCATAGACAGGGTGATGTTACATGCCTGAGCGATAAAGATAACCGCGAATGAACAGTAAGCCATTGAACCGACGAGGTTAAAGGAGTAACCGATTGGCAGTACGAAACTGGCGATCTTGTTGGAAACACCGAACTCTTCCAGTTTTTCCAGCGTACCCGGGAATGCCGCTTCAGAACTTGATGTGGTGAATGCCAGCAGTGCAGGTTCAGTGATACCTTTGGTCAGACGGAAGATACAGCGGCCGACAACCACCGCAGCCAGACCAATCAGAATCACCCACAGCATCGCCAGTGTAAAGTAGAATTCACCCATGAAGATACCGGCGCTGACCAGAACACCCAGACCACGCTCTGCAATCATACCGGAGATAGCGGCAAACACTGTCAGTGGTGCGAACAGCATGACGTAACCGGTTAATTTCAGCATCAGGCTGACGAGGGATTCCAGCACATTCACAATCGGCAGGCCTTTCTCACCGATAGCGGAGAGACTGATACCCATAAAGATTGAGAATACAACGATCTGCAGAATTTCGTTACGCGCCATTGCATCAACGATACTGGTCGGAATCGCATGAGCAATAAAGGTTTTGAAGGAGAAAGGAACAGGTTCCACAATACCCTGAACCGCACCGGCAGTATCCGCAACGAAGTTAATACCTGCGCCCGGCTGGAACAGGTTAACAATAACCAGACCTAACAGGATTGAGATAAAGGATGCGCAGATAAATAAGAATAGTGTTTTGGAGAAAACACGACCTAACGTTTTCGCATCACCCATTTTCGCGATACCAACAACCAGTGTTGATATAATCAATGGGGCGATAATCATTTTAATCAGACGTAAGAAGATATCGGTAATAATGGAGATATCTTTTGCATAGACCTTATTAAATTCAGCAGATGCCATTTCATTAAAGCTGAAGCCGACAATCACACCGACAATAAGACCAATGACTATCCAAGTGGTTAAACTCTTCGATTTCATAATAATTCCATTCTGTGTTGGGTCGCATTTATTCTCAACTTACTTAATATCCTCTGAAATTTTATTTCAGTTATTTTTACCCAGCCTTCCGTGGCTTTAAATATTAAATAATTTTATACATCACACTGAGAAAAATGACGATTTCTGTTTCTGAAATCGATGTGGAGCGCGGGGGAACCCCGTACGCCACACCGAGTTGTCGTACTAATGAGATATTGAATGACTGATATTGTTAAATATCAAATTCCATTTTTAATAAAGGCGCATGTTGCTGGGCACCATAAACATCGGTATCTCCGACAGCACCAGAAACAATATGTCTCGGCATTACAATTTTCACAGCATTCGCCGGGTCAAACCAGACAATATTATCGATAAAGTCAGGTTTCACACAATACAGACCAGCGACTAAGTCTTTATTAAATTGTTTTGAATTTTTTACCGCGGTATAAGTTTCTTTATCCTTGAATAAAATATCCATCACAATTTCATACGGACCGGAGTTTTTAGAACGCACAACTTTGGCTAATTCTAAAATTGACTTTTTCATTTCGCCACTCCTTCAGGTGTTACATTCTCCATACGGAATGTGAATTTAATATCCGGGGTGTATTCCATCAGATGATAGATGGAGAACTCATACACTTTACCGGCACGGATATCCGACGGAGAGAACGGGAAGGCTAAGTTGCCCGCGGTGGCGATACGGCCATCATACCCGTAGTGCAGCATAGTGGAACGTGCCAGGGAACAGATACTGTCTGCCTGCTCCTGGGTAGGAGCAACAACATCCAGTAAAATACCCAGCTCATAACTCTTGGTCACAGTTTCAGGTTCTGCGTCACCCATCACACCGTTTTTACCGTACAGATGGAAATTCATTTTCACGGTATCAGGGTCGATGCTGAGGTTTTTCTCAACACTTTTACGCACTTCCACCAGAATCTTATCCATACCGGCGATCATGATAGGGTCATGCGTACCGGCGATAGTGATGGTGCGGTAACCGACCGGACGTGCAGCTTCCAGTTTAACGGTATACGGTGTTGATACATGGCGTGAACCGGTTACACGAACCTGCCCGTTACCCAGATCTTCAAACTTACACTCTTTCAGATCCAGCACACCGCCCGGTCCCGGTAATACGTACGGGTTGGATTTCTCATACAGGGTGTGAGCCGCTGCTGAGGTGTCCGTAAACTTACGGATCGGGTTGAATGCTTTCAGGGTGAAACCGGTTTCGTCGATAATACCCATTGCACAGTCAGATCCGGAACCCGGGGTGGCTGCGATTGCCGCACACTCCAGAATCTTACCGCAGTGCAGTGCCAGACCTTCGTCAAACCCTTTCATAATCGGCAGAGCCGCGAAGCAGCAAGGGTCATAAGAACGGCCGGCCAGAACAACCTGAGCACCGGCTGCCAGTGCTTCCTGGAACGGCTCGACACCCATCTGAGCAACGATATAGGTACTTTCGTCGATCACTTCATGCGTCAGTTCAGGCACGAACGCCAGCGGCGTAATTTTGCCTGCATCCAGCGCTTCGTGAACGGTTTTCTTCTCAACATCCGCAGGGATCAGGGCCATCTTGAATGACAGACCTTCTTCCTTTGCCAGTTCCAGAATGATTTCACGGCACCATTCCAGATGAGGCTGTGCACCTGAACCACCGGCAGTACCGATGACAACCGGAATATTGTTTTTCACACCGGCTTTCAGCATATAACGCAGGTCGCGTTTTACCCCGGCACGGTCGGTAAAGGCTTTACCGGAACCGAGGTAGTGAGGACCCGGGTCAGAAGACCCGGCGTCGACGGCGATAAGATCCGGCGATTCTTCCATCGCCTTCATAAAACTCTCTTCCGGAAATCCGTACCCCAGGATGGCAGTAGGGGACAGGATTTTAAATGTCCTGGACATAATGCTTCCTTATGCTTTTGCTTTCAGTACAGCCAGTGTGCGGTTCATTTCGTTATGAACAATGTTCATACCTTCATCGAAGCCCATACCCGGCTTGATCAGCATACGCATCGGACGTGTCGCAATCGCGATATGCACACAGGTACGCGCACTGACGTCGGTTTCGTTACAGGTACCGCCCTGGTATGCTTCCATACCGTGTTTCTGGCAGTACAGCACCGCGTCAGCGATGTTGTGAACAGAACCCAGGTCAGGGGTTTTGATCTGAACCATGTCACAGCAGCCGGCATCCGTGAAGTCGATGATGTCCTGACAGGTGTTACACCATTCGTCAGCAACGATTTTGACTTTGGAACCCAGTTTTTTCAGGTGATCCATAATGCCTTTCATCAGGCGGATCTGGTCTGGTTTGTTACCTGCGTCAACCGGACCTTCGATGTACAGTTCCAGATCACCGGCCTGCTCCTGCAGACTTGCGATGTACTCTGCGCAACGAATCGGATCTTTGTCGAAAATTAAACCGATGGTGCCGTAAACGTCGATGTGCAGAGACGGTTTGTAAGTGTCTTCTGTACGTAATTCAACGATACGTTTGGCCAGCCACTCAACATAAGCGCGCAGTTTTTCACCCTGACGGCCCAGTTTTTCATCCACGTTGTTGATGAGGCCGTGCGGCAGAACGTCAACGTGTTTGAGGATCATTTTGTCCACAGCGTTGTAGCGGTCATCACCACTCTGACCGAACAGAGGGATTGGCTCAGCCACAACCGGCAGATGCCACTCGTCGCACACAACTTCAGCTTTCAGACGGTTGCTTGCCAGTGCTGTAGCGTCCAGCAGAGCCTGGGACAGACCATAACGGATAGCGGTATGCAGTTGTTTGCCTTCCACTTTCAGTTCATCGAAGAACTTAGCGTTGTTGCGGAACTCACTGACATCACGGCCTTCCAGCAGCGGTTTGATGTGTTTTTCCAGGAACGGAATGAAGTTTTCCGCCAGGAATAACGGGTCACGACCACCCGCACCGGAGTATTGAACCGCGGCACAGTCACCCATTGCCACAGAACCGTTTTCCAGGATTAACTGGACTGACACACACTCACCTGCCTGACGCACTGCGGTAAAGCCCGGAGTGACCGGCTTACCGGTGTAGACGAAACCGTCGTGACCTGCGCCGTCTTTGATAGCCTGCTGGTCGTCAAAATAAAAGGATGAGTTACCCGCCGTGAACAATGCCTGTTTAATTTTCATTATGGTCTTCCTACTAATTTACTGTGAGATACTGCGTTAATATCATCAATAATCATCTGGAATGAAGCTTCACGACCCTCTTCGCGGGCACGCTCAGCAACGAAATCATGGTGCATGGACAGAACGTCATCCGGCAGCGGAACCGCGCCTGCGTCGAACACACGGATTGCACCGTTGTTGTCGCGGATAGGCATCATCTTGCCGGAGTTACACATCGCAGGAGCGAACGGAATATCCAGAACACCGGCTTCGAATGCGCGGACAGTACCGACTGCAATGTCGCCGTTACCCAGTTCAAGGACTTTCTTCATCACTGCGCGGACTTCGCGTTTAATCAGTTCCACTTCCAGATCCACGTCTTTGCACGGCGGGAATTTCTGGTCGCGGACCATGTTCAGCATCTGGTTGGAGGCACGCAGACCCTGGCAGTTCGCTTCCGCAGTCGGGATACCGAATGCTTCATGCGGAGACTTGGTGATTACTTTGGTTGCACCGGACATACCGGCAACCGCCGCACCCCAGGAGATAACTGCCGCCGCACGGGATTCATCTTCAGGGAAACCGCCCATCCACTGGTGGAATACGGTACTCAGCTCATAATCTTCGTAGCCGTAAGCGCGGAAATATTCATGAGACAGTTCACGCAGGGAGCGGATTGCCGCGATATCCTGCACTAAGTTACCGACCTGGCCGTAACCGACGGTGATGGATTTAACGCCCTGCTCCAGCGCCACCAGACCTTCGATGATTGCCACAGTGTGGGAAATGAATGGCGGGATCAGCGTACCGGTTAACGGACCGAATGGTTCGCGGTTGATACGGATACCGTTTTCTTCATATAAACCGATTACGCGGTCGCAGTACTGCCAGTCACGGATGGATTTTTCCAGGGTGACGCGTTTTGCGTAAGGGATGTTATAGGAGATACCGCCGCCTTCGTAACTGGTGAAACCACTCGCCATGGAGATTTCACACAGCAGACGTGCATCCGGGGTTCCGTGACGGATCTGCAGTGGTTTATCCAGGGATTCAGTGATGTGACGGCAGGCTGCAACACCGTGGTTAACCACCGGCAGGCCGTTCAGTTTAGAGGTACCGGCTTCAACAGATTTCTGGATACCGACTGCCGCTTCTTCATAACGGTTCAGACGGGTATACGCATCGATAGTGGTCGGCAGCAGGTCACACTCTTTCTGCAGTTTTTTCAGCAGCTCGATGTGCTCTTCGATTAAGGCAACACCTGCACGCGGCTGGCTTAATGTGATGCCGTCGCGGTCAGCTTCGAATAATTTTTTGGCAAAGTTTTTATCTTCAGAGATAGTCGCCTGATATTTGACACCATCTTCAAAGTTTTCCACGTCTTTCCCTGTCACCCAGGTCTTTAATACGTCTTTGCGCTCGGCCATGAAGTCGTCGATTGCAATTTTTTTATTCTTCAGTTCCATTTAATGGCTCCAATAATCTTGCTATCTGGTCAAAATCTGCACGCCGGTCTGAGCTGCTGCTTTCGGATACCGGCAGGCGACGTTGGCTAACAGAGGAAATAACCCTTGTGAATCCCGGTAGTACTCAAATTCGTCCGGCAGCAGAATCTGACGGCCTTTGTTATCGAATTTGCGGTACCGCATATACTGTTTAATGTCAAAATCAGCTGTCCGCGACAACCAGCCGCCGGTACCGATGATTTTGCTGACCCGTGATAAATCACGGCCAATCTGTAAATCCACCGTACCTGCACAGGTGGTCACCTGCTGTTTTGTGCCCGCATGGCGTTCAGTTCCCAGTGCGACACAAATACCGGCTAACAGATGGTCATAAACACGTTCTTCGTCCGTCTGAGGCAGATAATCAGGGTGCTCATTGACATAACGGGTGTAGCGGTAAAAGGCATCCAGCTGCTCCGGATGATTCACAAACTGCGCTTCGGCTAATTCGCGGCCTGCCTCACCGGCGATCACCGCCGATACACGCATGCCAAGGTCACCTTCCACAGTCCGTTTCACTTTCGGCTCCGGAATCCCGTGTAAAATGGTATCCGGCAGTAAGCTGTTGTTGCAGGACGAATAAATATCCGTCGTTGCGCCACCCATATCCATCAGCACAAACTCTTCCCAGCCGGGAACGTTGTCACGGATTTGCTGTACTAACTCAAAGACAGAGAATGGTGTCGGACGCGGCTCTTCGCCGGTCTGTTCAACAATGACGTCCAGTCCCTTGCCCTTCACAATCTTTTTCAGAAAAATGTCACAGATAGCTTTACGCGCATCAAACGGGTTCGGACTATCCAGACTCGGTAAAATGTTGTTAACGACAGTCAGTTCTTTATGGCCGAGGATCTCAGCAATATCGTCCTGAATATCACGGTTACCCGCATAAATGATGGAGCAGTTCAGATCGGATTCCGCCAGCATTTTTGCGTTTTGTAATCCGTATCCGACATCGCCGCCATCCGTCCCGCCGGTGAACAGGAAAATATCCGGGGGTGTCTGTTCGAGTTTGCGGATATCAGTCCGGTTGAGCTTGTACGCAAAGTGCTGAGACACTTTTGCGCCCGCTGAGTGAGCAGTGACTTTTGCTGACTCAAGTGTAATTGTCGGAACCAGACCCAGTGCCGCTACCGCTAACCCGCCTTTGGCGGAAGAGGAATAGTTAATGTTAACTTTCCCGGCTTCCAGTAAAGGACGCGCATCGGACACATTGAGGATTTTATTCAGTACAGTGAAAAATCCGTCTGCCAGATGGTCAATCGTCGTGGGGGTCAGGGCATAATTCTTTAATTCAATATGATCATCACTTCCCACGTCGAACACGGCACCTTTTGTCCAGGTTGAACCGATATCTATCGAGACGTTGATCATTACGCGGTCATTCCTTCTTTGCGGGCCGGGCTTTTTTCAATGTCTTTTTTCATGACATCGCAGACGTATTCCAGGTCTGTGCTCGGGAAGAACACGCGGTTAAAGCCCATGTCGCTGAATTTTTTCTCGATTTCAGCCGGTTCCTGTTTACCGATAACCAGGTTACCGCCGACATACAGCAGAATTTCGCCCAGACCACGTTCGATGCAGCGCTCACGCATACCTAAACAGTCCACTTCGCCGTGACCGTAAATAGAGGAAACAACGATTGCCTGCGCGCCGGTTTCAATAGCGGCGTCGATATATTCGTCCTGGCTGACCATGACACCCAGGTTAATCACATTAAAATTGTGCTGGGAAAACACGCGATCTAAAACTTTGTTACCGACGGCATGGCAATCGGCACCAATTACACCAATAACAATGGTAGGCTTCTGCATGATATACCTCTAAATAAACTGAATGTTCGGAATTAAAGTTAAAACAAAATCTGTTAAATCCGTTTGGTATTAATTAAGAAAGTATCTAAGTACAAATCAGGTGTTCATCCCTATTTAATTCCTTAACTTTCCACTGATGATAATGTGCAATTCAGGGGATTTAAAAACAATTGATATAAAGTAAGGATATCTTGCAAAAACGGAATGGTTTTCGGTGGGGTATAAAACACGATGCAGATCACACTTAAATTCCATTTAAAATCATATAGATACCATCAAAAACAACAAACAAAAACTTTAATTAACAATTATTTAAACCTAATGACAAATAAATCAATCCTGATTTTGTGATCATTGTTATATTATTAAATTCACCATAAATAGCAATTAATTTTTAATGTTTAAACTATATTTTATAGTATATTCAACATGAATATATTTTGATAAAAAATGACGAAATAGTGTGACGAACATCTTATTAAAGTATGCAACGGAATGCCACAGAGAAATAAAAAAATAAATGATACAAAAAAGTAAATGACTTATTATTAATATGATAATGATGCTGTCTTGTTTTTGTTATTCCAATGACTGAAATAAGCCATTCAGCTCACATAATTACCCCGGAACCGCTATTACGGTGCCGGGGTTTTATTTTTTCAGCGGATTCCGTGCTCTTCGGTAAACTGAGCCAGCAGGTAATTAAGGTAGTCAGTCAGCAGTTCCTCATCTTCCAGCGGCAGGAGTTGTTCCAGGGCGGTGTCGGTAAAGAACTTCTGCCAGAACAGCCGTTTGGCATCGCGGGAAGCATTGGTGGCTTTAACCTGCTCGCGCAGCCGTGCGGCGGCACGCAGCTTCACCGGGGCATCCGCCGGAATCGCCTGCATAACACGGTGTTTCAGAAACTGTGTATAGACCGGGTTTCCGCCGCAGGTCAGCGCAATCTGAACCGGCGGGACATCAATGGTGGCCGGGGAGATAAATGAGGCGCTTTCCGGCGCGTCAGTCACGTTACAGAAGCAGTGACGGGCATTGGCCTGTTCCAGCACCTGCTGATTTACCTCCGGTGAGTCTGTCGCGGCAAAGGCCAGCCAACAGCCCTGCGGCCACAGTGCAGCATCAAAGTCCGCTTCTGTCAGCGTAAGATGCGGATTTCCCGCCAGAGCGGTGAGATCTCCGTGGAACCAGCGGGCAATGACGGTGACATGCGCCCCGGCCTGTAACAGTGTCCGGCATTTATGGGCGGCAACTTCCCCGCCCCCCACGACCAGACAGGTCTTTCCCTGTAAATCACAAAACAGCGGATAACGCAGCATAGTGTCTCCTTTGCGGACAGCGTCAGAATCAGTTGTCTGAATCATATCCTGCCCGTTACCGGGACGCAGCAAAGCGGCGCGTACTTTGTGGGGCAGCGCGTTAAATAGAGGGGGAATGCTCAGCACCTGAGTCTGTTGTTAATAAAGAAGGCGGAATGCTCAGCACCGGGACCGGGCTGATAACCGGCAAAACGAAAAGTCGCTGTAAACACTTCCCTGTGCGCTCAGGCGCGTCATCCATGACGCGCATGCTTTTCGTCTCTCTGCCGGTTATCTGCCTTTTACTTTTGCTGCGGATGGAATGATGCGAACTTTGGTTCGGTGGCCTGTTGTTAACAAAGGGGGGTGAAACGCTCAGCACCGGGGCCGAGCTGATAACCGGCAAAACGAAAAGCCGCTGTAAACACCTCCCTGTGCGCTCAGGCGCGTCATCCATGACGCGCATGCTTTTCGTCTCTCTGCCGGTTATCTGCCTTTTACTTTGGCATGATGAAAACCGTGGATATTCAATATCATCCCACAGAAGTCAGGACGTTAAATAAAAAGAGACTCAGGAGTCATCCGCTAAATTATTCAATTTGCAGCAAGGCGGCAAACGAAAGAAACCGGGGAGCATACATCAGTATGTGACCCGGTTTATTGAGTGCAGCCAACGCAGCTGCGGATTGAAGAATGACGCGGATAGGAATACTCAAAATCATTCGGTCTGTGGCAAGGCGGCAAAGTGAAGATGACCGGGGAGCATACACCAGTATGTGACCCGGTCAGCTGAATGAAGCCAACACAGCCACAGGCTGAAGGATGATGAGTATTTAGCGGACGCCGCCCGGCGCCATGCTCACCTCATGCACCTGAGGGTAGAATCTGTCCAGCTGATGCCGCTGGATCCAGTCATAAATAAAATCTTTATCGTGCAGGGTGTCATCATAGATAAGCCCGGCCACGCTGCCGCTGTGGGCGACATTCAGACCGTAAATCTTTCCTTTATCTGCAAGGGCATGCAGCTCGCTGAAACCGGGTTTGGGCAGCAGATCCTGGCTGGCGATCGCACTCAGAGTGGCTGCTTCGCCCAGTCGCTGCGGATCCTGTTGTTCACAGGCGGCGGTAAGCAGTTTCCAGGCCTGAGCCAGCAGAGGTTCCCGCGCCAGCAATGCGGCCCGGCGGTCGCGCTTGTGGAAATCTTCCGTCAGTACCACATCCGGACTTTCCAGCAGCAGCAGTTTCAGATCCGGCGCCCAGCCGAGTGATATTTGTGTCTCAGCCGTCTGGTGGTCAAACAGTGTCAGGGAGGAAAAGAGCGTGCTGTCTGTCGGTTCAACCGCCACACAGAGTTCTGCGAGAGTTTCCGGTGATAATTCATGGCCGTAAAAACGTGCGGTCGCCTGGGCGGTGGCGGCAATATCCGCTGTGCTGCTAGCCAGCCCTTTACCGACGGGGATGGTGGATTCATATTCGATCCGCAGCATACCGGTGGCTTCCGGCACGATATCCAGATGTTTCAGTACGCGTTCCAGCATCTGGCGCATGCGGGGCCGTTCCAGCCCCAGCGGAACACCTTCTTCCACCGAGACATAGCTGTACCAGTTGATGGGGCAGGAAACCAGTTTTTCTCCCCCGAGGATCCATCCCTGCAACAATTCTCCGCAGGATGCCGGACAATGTGCCTCAGCCATGTTGAAATACCTGTTTTAATGCGCCGATAAGATGACGGTTCTCCGCCTGACTGCGGACCGCGATCCGGTAATAAGAGCCATCCAGCCCCGGGTAGTTCTGACAGCGGCGGATCAGCAGCTTATATTTCAGCAGAGCGGACTGGAGTTCCACGCCGTTCAGGCAGCGGATAAAGATATAGTTTGCCGATGGCTGCCGGATTTTCAGCAGCGGAAACTGCCGCAGTTCATTGCACAGGTATTCCCGCTGGGCGGCAATAAAATCCTGTGTTTTGCGGATATAGTCTTCATCATCCAGCAGTGCTTCACCCACCAGCGCAGCCAGACCATTGATAGTCCACGGCTCACGCCAGGCTTTCAGATTACTGATAATGTGGCTGTCGCCGCACAGCAGATAACCGAGGCGCAGACCGGGAATGGCGAAGAATTTTGTCAGCGAACGCAGCAGATAAAGGTAGCGGGTTTCCGGCAGGCGCGCTGTCAGCGGTGATCCTTCCGGCAGAAAATCAATAAACGCTTCATCGACAATCAGATGAATATGGCGGGATTCGCACAGGGACACCAGTTTGTGCAGCAGTGCGGTATCCGGCATCAGACCGGTCGGGTTATTCGGTGTGGCGATAAACACACAGTCCGGGCGGCGGGCTTCAATATCCGCCAGCAGGGATTCATCCGGCTGGAAATCATTCTCTTCCGTCAGCGGGTGTTCGATGATATCGCAGCCCTGCTGTTCCAGTGCTCTGCGGTATTCGGCAAATCCGGGGGTTAACAGTAATGCGCTGTGGGGGTTGAGATGGCGCACCAGCGCGTAAATCAGTTCCGTCTCTCCGTTACCGGCAATGACCTGCCCCAGTTCACAACCCGCACCTTTGGCCAGTGCGGCATGCAGATAGCGGTATTCAATATCCGGGTAGCGTTCAATAACTGACAGGTTATCGCGGATGATGGCTTTAACCCTCTCGGGCGGCCCCAGCGGGTTAATATTGGCACTGAAATCGAAAATAGATGCGGGTGAGATGCCGAGGAGCTCAGCCACCTCTACCACATTACCACCGTGTTCGCTCATAGCCTCCTCCAAATGTAAGGGCTGCACACAGAATCACCTGCATACAGCCGGATGCTTATTATTTTAAGGATAATACTATGACGCAGCTTCTAATGGGGCTTCCTGCGTAATATCAATTTGTGTGGCCGCAAATGCCAGAATTTGGTGCAGATTCACCACATTACCAACGACAATCAGTGCCGGCGGATGTAATTTATGACGCGCAGCCTCTTCCGGTAAGGTGGCGAGGGTGGCAGTAACCACCTGCTGGCGCTGCTGGCTGGCATACATGACCACGGCAGCCGGGGTATCCGGTGATTTTCCGCCGTCGATCAGCAACTGACTGATTTCGGCCAGGCGGGTCATCCCCATCAGAATCACCAGTGTGCCGTTAAGGGCAGCGAGTGCATTCCAGTTCTGCGGCTCATTCCCCTGACACATATGGCCGGTGACCACATGGAAGCTTGATGCGTGATCGCGGTGAGTCACCGGGATCCCCGCATACGCCAGCCCGCCGATAGAGGAACTGATGCCCGGGATAACCTCAAAATCGAGGCCGTTTTCGGCCAGAGATTCCGCTTCTTCGCCGCCGCGGCCGAACACATACGGATCCCCGCCTTTCAGGCGCACAACATTTTTGCCTTCTGCGGCATATTTCACCAGGATGGCATTGATTTCTTCCTGCGGCACCGGATGGTGATTCGGTGTTTTACCGACATTGATGATTTTGCAGTCCGCCGGTGCACAGGCGATCAGCTCAGGATTGACAAGACGGTCATGCACCAGCACTTCGGCATGACGTATACAGTGAAGTCCCTTTACGGTAATTAATGATGCATCTCCGGGTCCGGCTCCGACCAGCCATACTTTACCTTTGCTCATTTTATTGCCTTATCAATCAGATTAATCAACATGAAAAAATCACATCATTTTATTCGTTATGCACGACACCTGGTGGTGATAAAAAATACTATTTATTAATGATGTTTTGTAGTTGGACAGCAGTATTAATTACCCGTGAACTTTATTCTTTGATCTATTCACGATAAATGCGTAATAAAGACAATTCTGTTTAATATTTTGTATTATTAAATAATCACAGGAAAAAATATATGACTAATATCCCAATAATACGTTCACGTAACGGAAGAGTTCATGAAAAAAAATCAAGTAGATCATGAACTTTCAAGCAACTGAAATAAATGGGTTTTTACATTCACCTCATAAAAACAGGTTATTATAATCAACAAATCAGCCGCCATTTCTGAAATTATCATTAACAAATAATAAAAACAAGATCATTTAATTAACATATTTGCATATGTTTATAAAAATAAAATAGTTGCATTTTATTCATCTTGATCACAAATCAAGTATTTATGTGAAGAAACTCACAAACTGTAATAAGCAGATATATAAAAGCAGCATTTTATGTTTTATTAAACCCGAATATAAATAGCCGTAAAAAAATCACTATATCAAAAATCGGCAATGTTAATTAAATGATCATTACATTTTCGTGTCGCTGTTCAGCAATATTCCGTGTTGCTTATGATCATGAAAATAAAAAGACAGTTCACCGGGTTAATTTATTTAACCTTTTTTTGCTTTCCTGGTATCAGGACGTTTTTTTGGCAACAACACCGTGTCAAAGGTAGCGTATGAATAAGGCAC
The DNA here is from genome assembly GCF_022819185.1 of Morganella sp. HSTU-ASny43. Lineage (NCBI taxonomy): Bacteria > Pseudomonadati > Pseudomonadota > Gammaproteobacteria > Enterobacterales > Morganellaceae > Morganella > Morganella sp. HSTU-ASny43. Next base: position 52,561 of record NZ_WSPG01000002.1, on the reverse strand, counting down.
AAAAACAGGTCTTCGTAATCGCGGGCACCAGCAGCGGCTGCGGAAAAACCACCATCACCCTCGGGATCATGCGGGCACTCAGTGCACGCGGATTGCGTGTCCAGCCCTGCAAAGTCGGCCCTGATTACCTCGACAGCAGCTGGCATACCGCCGTCACCGGCGTACCTTCCCGTAACCTGGATGCCTTTATGCTGCCGGAGTCCGTTCTGACCCCGCAATTCCGTCATTATATGCAGGACAAAGACGCCGGTGTGATTGAGGGTGTGATGGGCCTGTATGACGGCTTCGGTACCGATCCTCACTATTGCAGCACCGCCGCGATGGCAAAACAGCTGAACTGCCCGGTGATTATGCTGGTCGACGGCAAAGCGGTTTCCACCTCAATTGCCGCCACGGTGATGGGATTTCAGCATTTTGATCCGTCACTGAATATCGCCGGGGTACTGATTAACCACGTTAACAGTGACAGCCATTTTCAGCTCCTGAAACACGCCATTGAACATTACTGCCATGTGCCGGTGATCGGCTACGTGCCGGTGATGAACGATATTGAACTTCCTTCCCGTCATCTGGGGCTGATCCCGCCGCAGGAGCAGGCACAGCAGACTGAGCGCTGGCAGCGTCTGGCTGATCAGATAGAAAAAACCGTTGATGTGGATAAGCTGCTTTCCCTGACACGCTGGCAGGCACCGGCAGACGGCACACCGCTGCCGCTGGCCACACCGGGTACCGGACGCGGGCTGACTGTCGCTGTGGCGGATGATGCCGCTTTTAACTTCTATTATCCTGATAATCTCGATTTACTGCGTCAGAGCGGCGCGGAGATTGTCACATTCAGCCCGCTCAATGACAGCGTCCTGCCGGATCCGTGCCATATGATTTACATAGGCGGCGGTTATCCGGAAGTCTATGCTGAAAAACTTTCATCTAACACCGTGATGCGGGACGCACTGCTGGCAGCGCATCAGCGCGGTATTCCTGTTTATGCGGAGTGCGGCGGGCTGATGTATCTCGGTGAAACCCTGACAGACAGCACCGGCAACACCTTCCCGATGACCGGCATCATTGCCGGGCACAGCACCATGGGTAACCGACTGAAGCGCTTTGGTTACTGTGAAGGTACCGCACTGACAGACACCACTCTGGTTCGTGCCGGTGAACGCCTGCGCGGCCACGAGTTTCATTATTCTGATTTTGAGACTGATCTGCCGTCTGCTTTTGAGTTTATCAAAGAGCGCGACGGCGAAATCCTCAAACGCTGGCGCGGCGGTTATCAGGTCGGAAATACCTTTGCCGGATATCTGCATGTGCATTTTGCCCAGCGTCCGGGGTTATTGGATCACTGGTTTGCCCTGGCACGGAGTGTGTTATGACGTTGCTCAGTTGGCTGGCCGCTTTCCTGCTCGACTGGCGCCTCGGTGACCCGGAGCACTGGCCGCACCCGATCCGCTGGATTGGCAACGCCATCCGTAAAACCGAAGGTGTGATCCGCCGCCGCTGTCAGAGCGGTGCGGCACTGCGCCGTGGCGGAGCCGTGTTGTGGATTGTGATCGTCGGCGGCACCTGGGCGGTGAGTTACGGCGTGCTGGCGCTGGCGTTTTATCTGGAAACCAGTCTCGGCTGGCTCGTCACCATCTGGATGACCTACACCGTCCTTGCCACCCGCTGTTTACAGGATGCGGCGATGCGGGTGTATGACGCGCTGAAGGCGGATGATCTGGCGGAGAGCCGTGAAAAATTATCATGGATCGTCGGGCGTGATACCCGGGAGCTGACACCGCCGCAAATCACCCGCGCGGTAACCGAAACCGTCGCGGAAAATACCACCGACGGCGTAATCGCCCCGCTGTTCTTCTTATTACTGGGCGGCGCACCGCTGGCGATGGCCTATAAAGCGGTGAATACCCTGGACTCGATGGTCGGCTATAAAAATGAAAAGTACGGCGATATCGGTATGTTTTCCGCCCGTGCGGATGATGTCGCCAACTATATCCCGGCGCGTCTGAGCTGGCTGCTGTTCACCTTCGCCGCCTTTGTTCTGAAATACCGTTACCGCGAGGCTTTCCGCACCGGATTACGTGATCACGCCAATCACCGCAGCCCGAACAGCGGCTGGTCCGAAGCGACTGTCGCCGGCGCACTCGGTGTACAGCTGGGCGGGCCGAATACCTATTTCGGTCAGCTGGTGGATAAGCCGTGGATCGGCGACAACACCCGCGACATCAATGCAGACGATATTCTCAGCACCATCCGGCTGATGTGGGTTGCCTCCTCCGCCTCACTGGCGCTGTTCGCCGTCATTCATCTTCTGGCACAGTGGATTTTGTAAGGGAAAAATATGAGTTACATACAACAGCCGCAGGAAATCGAAAAAAACAGTTTTCTGATCATTGATGACATTATCCGCGAAACACGGCCGGAATACCGTTTCGCCAGTGATGATCACGCGGCAATTATCAAACGCGCTATCCATACCACTGCCGATTTTGACTGGCTGGATATCCTGCATTTTTCTGATGGTGTGATTGAAATCCTCCGTGACGGCATTATGCGCGGCTGCACTATTTATACCGATACCACTATGGCGCTGTCCGGGATCAACAAAACCCGCCTGGCGAAATACGGCTCAGAGTGCCGCTGCTATGTCAGCGACCCGCGTGTGGTCGCTGCCGCCAAAGAGCAGCAGATGACCCGCTCTATGGCCGCCGTGGATATCGCCATGCAGGAGCCGGGTGAGAAAATTTTTGTCTTCGGTAATGCCCCGACCGCCCTGTTCCGCGTGCTGGAACACGCAGAAAAACCGGTTGCCGTTGTCGGTGTACCGGTCGGTTTTGTCGGCGCGGCGGAATCCAAAGATGCGCTGGCGGAGAGTTCGCTGCCGTGTATCGCCGCGCTCGGCCGCAAAGGCGGCAGTAACGTGGCCGCTGCGATTATCAACGCCATCCTTTACCGGATGCCGGAGGCGTAATCATGACGCAGAAAAACATCACAGCACCTGACGATAACGGCACCGGCGTCGTCTGGCACAAAGGCAAGGCACTGCGCAAGGGGTATACCACCGGCTCCTGTGCCACCGCTGCCGCCAAAGTGGCGGCGCTGATGGTGTTGCGTCAGGAAGTGATTCAGCAGGTGTCGATTGTCACGCCGTCCGGTGTGACACTGAACCTGAATGTGGAAGATCCGCTGATTTGCGGGCAATCCGCCACCGCCGCCATCCGTAAAGATGGCGGGGATGATATTGATGCCACCCACGGCATGCTGATTTTTGCCCGTGTCGCAGTCAATGACAGCGGCATTATCACCCTGGACGGCGGCGAAGGTGTCGGCCGGGTGACGAAGGCCGGTGTTGGTCTGCCTATCGGTGACGCGGCGATCAACAAAACGCCGCGTCAGACTATTGAAGCGGCGGTCCGCGAAGTCATCGGCCCGAACCGGGGGGCGGATATCACCATATTTGCCCCGGAAGGGGAAGAGCGGGCGAAAAAAACCTATAACGGTCGCCTCGGTATTCTCGGCGGAATTTCTGTCATCGGCACCAGCGGTATTGTCACGCCGATGTCGGAAGAGAGCTGGAAACGCTCCCTCTCCATCGAGCTGGAAATGAAACGCACCCAGGGTATGACCCGCGTTTTCCTGGTGCCGGGTAACCACGGCGAACGGTTTGTCAGCGAACAGCTCGGGCTGGACGGCACCTATGTCGTCACTATGAGTAACTTTGTCGGCTATATGCTGCAGGAAGCCACACGACTGAAGTTTGAGCAGGTGGTGATCCTCGGGCACTTCGGCAAGCTGGTCAAAATCGCGGCAGGCATTTTCCACACCCACAGCCATATTGCGGATGCGCGGATGGAAACCCTGATCGCCAATCTCGCCCTGATCGGCGCCCCGCTCTCCTTATTACAGGAAGTGGACGGCTGCACCACCACCGAAGCGGCGATTGAACTGATTAACGCACAAGGCTGGCAGGCGGTCTATCCGCGGATCGCAGAAAAAATCTGTGACCGGATTAATCAGATGCTGCGTTTCTCCGATGAGCCGCCGCACTGTGATGCCATTCTGTTCTCGTTTGATAATCAGGTGCTGGGGACCAACCGGCCGCTCAGCGCCATAACGGAGGGATTCCGATGATTTATGTGACAGGTGTGGGCCCCGGCTCAGAAGCGTATCTGACCCGGCGGGCAGCGGATGTGATTTCCGGGGCGGACATTTTAATCGGCGGTCAGCGCCATCTGGATGAATTTGCCGGGCTGACCACAGAAACCCGTGTCATTGATGCGGATATCAGCGGCCTGATGAACTGGATAGCAGAGCGTCTTGATCGCCGCATTGTCATTCTGGCTTCCGGTGACCCGATGTTTTTCGGCATCGGCAAACGCATCAGTGAAACCTTCGCACCGGAGCAGGTGCAGATGGTGCCGGGCATCAGCTCCGTACAATATCTGTGTTCCCGCGCGGGAATGGATATGAATGATATTTATCTCACCAGCAGCCACAACCGCAGCCCGGATTTTGACTGGCTGCTCGCCCATGAGCGTATCGGTATGGTGACGGACAGTAAGATCGGCCCGAAAGAAATTGCCGCTGAAATCCGTCAGCGCGGCCAGACCCGGCGGATGATCATCGGAGAAAACCTCTCCGGCCGCAATGAACGGATCACCATCCTCAATGCGGACGATGTCAGCGGGGATTACGACATGAATGTGGTGTTAATTGATAAACAAGGCAGTGTGGCCTGATGAAAGACGAACTGTTTCTGCGCGGACAACAGATCCCGATGACCAAAGAGCCGGTACGGGCTCTCGCCCTGTCGCGGCTGGATTTACAGGGTGCACAGCGCCTGATTGATGTGGGTGCGGGCACCGGCAGTGTTTCGATTGAGGCGGCACTCAGCCACCCGGCGCTTGAGATTATTGCCATCGAGAAAAAACCGGAAGCCATTGCGCTTATCAAAGAGAACTGCCTCCATTTCCGCTGCCCGCAAATCCGCGTGATTGACGCGTATGCACCGGTGGAACTGGCCGAAAAAGCAGATGCCGTGTTTGTCGGCGGTACCGGAGGAAATCTCACGGAGATTATCGACTGGTCTCTCGATCATCTGCACAGCGACGGCACCCTGGTGATGACCTTTATCCTGCTGGATAACCTGACACAAGCCATTGCGCACCTGAAACAGTGTGCGGTGAGCGAACTGGACTGCTGTGAATTACAGGCCGGAAATATGACCGCGCTCGGACACAGTTATTATTTTAAACCGAATAATCCTACCTATCTTATTTCCTGCCGTAAGGAGGCGCGTTGTGGCTGAACAGTTTGACCGTCAGAAAGTCTGGTTTGTCGGAGCCGGTCCCGGGGATATCAGTCTTATCACCCTGAAAGGCTACCGTATTTTACAACAGGCTGACATCGTCATTTATGCCGGTTCGCTTATCAATACTGATCTGCTGGACTACTGCAAAGACGGCGTCGAAAGCTACGACAGCGCCGCCATGACCCTCGACGACATCATCACTGTGATGGTTGACGGCGTGAAAAGCCACAAACTGGTGGTGCGTCTGCAGACCGGCGACCTATCCCTGTACGGCTCTATCCGTGAACAGGGCGAAGTGCTGGCAGAACACAATATCGGCTTCAGCGCGATCCCGGGCGTCAGTTCCTTCCTCGGTGCCGCAGCCGAACTGGGTGTGGAATACACCGTACCGGAAGTGTCCCAGAGCCTGATCATCACCCGTATCGAAGGCCGCACACCGATGCCGCCGAAAGAGAGTCTGCGCAGCTTTGCCGCTCACCAGACCTCAATGGCGATTTTCCTGTCTGTTCAGGATATCAAAGGCGTGGTGGAGCAACTGACCGAAGGCGGTTATCCGGAAACCACCCCGGTCGCCGTGGTGTATAAAGCGACCTGGCCGGATTGTCAGGTGCTGCGCAGTACTCTGGCGGAGATCACCGTTGCCGTGCGCGACGCAAAAATCCGCAAAACCGCACTGATTCTGGTCGGTCCGTTCCTCGGCGACGAGTATCACTATTCAAAACTGTATGACGCAGGCTTCAGCCATGAGTACCGCAAAGCCTCGCGGTAAGCGCATTGCGCTGTTTTGCCTGACACCGGGCGGCAAAGCGCTGGCGGAAAAGATCCGCCCGCTGCTGCCGGTGACCTGTTACACCAGCGAAAAACTGGTCTCGGATGGCTTTGAACCGTTCCGTGACGGCTTTGCCGCCACCTTACAGCAGGCATTTGCAGAGAATGACGCTCTGATTGTCATCGGCGCAACCGGCATTACCGTGCGGGTACTGGCACCGGTGATTCAGGACAAAATGAGTGACCCTGCCGTGATCGTGATGGATGAGAAAGGACAGCATGTGATCAGTCTGCTCTCCGGCCATCTCGGCGGGGCTAACGAGCTGGCCACCTGGCTGGCGGGCCGGATCGGCGGACAGGCGGTGATCACCACCGCAACCGATGTCAATCAGGTCACCAGTTTTGATCTGCTGGCGCAGGAGATGAATGCCACGTTCACCGATTTCCGCGCCACCGTCAAAACCCTGAACCAGATGATGGTCAGCGGGGATCGTATCGGCATCTGGTGGCATCCTGATATGGCGGCAGAGCAGGATAAATACGCCTTACCGGGGCTTATCCCGGTGGCGGATCTGCGCACTCTGCCGGAACTGGATGCGCTGGTGTGTGTCAGTTACCGCCGCGAGGAAGTGATGCTGCCGGTGCCGGTATATAAACTGATCCCGCGCCGGATTATTGCCGGTATGGGCTGCCGCAGAGATACCGGGGCAGACGAGGTTCAGCAGCTGTTTGCTGAACAGCTGGCTGAGAACAATCTGCTGCCGGAAGCCGTCCGCGCTATCGGCAGTATTACCCTGAAAGCACAGGAGCCCGCCCTGCTGGCGCTCGCTGCCCGCTATCAGGTGCCGTTTACCGTATTCAGTGCTGAGGAGCTTGCCCCTGTGGCGGCACAGTTCCCGGAATCAGAATTTGTTAAAAAAACCACGGGTGTCGGGAGTGTATCCCGGCCGGTCGCCTGGCTGATGAGCAAAGGCTGTCTGATAGGGCAAACCTGTAAGACCCGGGGGATCACCATTACGTTAGGAGCAGAAACAGTATGTTAACCGTTATAGGCATTGGCCCCGGCAGTGAAGCCATGATGACCGAAGAAGCCGTCACCGCACTGAAAGAAGCGGAAGTGGTCGTCGGGTATAAAACCTATACCCATCTGGTGAAACCTCTGGTGGGCGACAAAGAAGTCATCAAAACCGGCATGCGCAAAGAGATCGAACGCTGCTATCTGGCCATTGAGCTTGCACAGGAAGGCAAAAACGTGGCGATGGTGTGCAGCGGTGACGCCGGGATTTACGGCATGGCCGGGCTTATCCTCGAAATCGTCACCAAAGAGAAGCGCGATATTCAGGTGCGTGTGGTGCCGGGTATTACCGCCAGTATCGCCGCCGCGTCTTTACTGGGTGCCCCGCTGATGCACGACTTCTGCCATATCAGCCTGAGCGACCTGCTCACGCCGTGGGAGGTGATTGAGAAACGCATCAAAGCCGCCGCCGAAGCCGATTTTGTTATCTGTTTCTATAACCCGCGCAGCCTGGGCCGCGAAGGTCATCTGGCCCGTGCCTTTGAACTGATGGCACCGTTCAAAGCCGCCACCACCCCGATCGGCGTGGTGAAAGCTGCGGCCCGTAAGAAAGAAGAGAAATGGATCACCACCTTCGGTGAGATGGAATATGAGCGTGTCGATATGACCAGCCTGGTGATTGTCGGTAATAAATCCACCTATATCAGTGATGACCTGATGATCACACCACGGGGATACAAACTGTGAATGACGGCAGACTGCTGATTTTCGGCGGGACCAGTGATGCCCGTCTGCTCTGTGAGCGCCTGGATGCACAGGGAGTCCGCTACCGGCTCTCGGTCGCCACCGCCGCAGGCCGTCAGCAGGCAGCCGGATTACAGGGTGAGATCCGGGAAGGCCGGATGGATGCACAGGCGATGGCGGAATACTGCCGCCGTGACGGGATCCGCCTGCTGGCGGATCTCTCGCATCCTTACGCCGCCGTGCTCAGCGACACTATTTTGCAGGTGCAGCGTGAGCTGGGCATTCCGCTGGTGCGTTATAACCGCCCGAGTGATATTGACGCGGTTGATAACCCGCTGATTTACAAAACGGACTCCATCGACAGCGCCTGTGAGATTGCCATGACACTCGGTCAGCGGATTTTGCTGACCACCGGCAGCAAACAGCTGGCGGATTATATTGCCCGGCTGCCGGGCAAAACCGTGCTGGCGCGGGTACTGCCGACACAGGAAGTGCTGGCGCAGTGCGAATCTTACGGGATGACCATTGACCAGATTTTTGCCCTCAAAGGGCCGTTTTCGGCGGAATTTAATGAAGCGTTTTACCGTTACTGCGGCACGGATGTGGTGATCACCAAAGAGTCCGGCACCCAGGGCGGATTCAGTGAAAAAATCGCCCCCTGTCTGGCGCTGGGAATTCCCTGCATTGTCGTGGTACGCCCGCAGACCCGGGTGTCCGGTGATGTGACTGAATTGCAGGATCTTTGCGGGGTAGAGCAGTATCTGACATCCCGTTTTTCTGTCTGTTGATTTACTGAGGTTATGAGATGAAAAAAGCGTTATTAGTGATTAGTTTCGGCACCAGTTACGCGGAAACCCGTGAAAAAAATATCGAAAGCTGTGAAAAGCAGCTTGCGGCAGCGTTCCCCGGCCGTGATTTTTTCCGCGCCTTCACCTCCGGCATGATTATCCGCAAATTAAAAGAGCGCGATAACCTGCATATCAATAACCCTGAAGAGGCATTACGCCATCTGCACGAGCAGGGTTATGAGGATGTGGCTATCCAGTCACTGCATGTGATTAACGGGGACGAATACGAAAAGATTGTCGGCCAGGTTGAAAAATACCGTCCGTTCTTCCGCTATCTGCGCGTGGGCAAGCCGCTGCTGAGCAGTTTTGAGGATTACTCACAGCTGATTGATGCCCTGCACTTCCAGATGCCGGAACTGAAAGCCGACGAGCGTGTGGTATTTATGGGTCACGGTGCCACTCACCACGCCTTCTCCGCTTATGCCTGCCTGGATCACATGATGACCAACAGCGGCTTCCCGGGACGTGTCGGGGCGGTGGAGAGCTATCCGGAAATCGACCTGATTATTAAAGGTCTGAAAGCCGAAAACGTCCGCAAAGTACACCTGATGCCGCTGATGCTGGTCGCCGGTGACCATGCCATCAATGATATGGCCTCCGATGAAGAAGATTCCTGGAAAACACAGCTGGAACAGGCCGGAATCGAGGCTACCGCATGGTTACAGGGCATGGGTGAGAACAATATGATCCGTCAGATGTTTGTCGAACACCTGGCGCAGACAATGGATAACGGGGAGTAATATCCGCACATGAGTCAGCAAACAGAAAAACCACAGGGCAGACTTTACGCTATCGGCACCGGTCCCGGTGCCAGTGACCTTATCACGGTGCGCGGCGCACGGATTATCAGCGAGCTGGATATCCTGTATGCCCCGGCCGGTAAGAAAGATGCCCCGAGCCTGGCACATACCATTGTCGCCCCGTATATCACCGGTAAAACTACGGTGAAAACCTATCACTTCCTGATGAAAGCGCCTCAGGAAGCGAAAGAAGCAGTCTGGGATGATGTCGCGAAAGCGATTCAGGAGGATGTGGCTGACGGTAAAAAAGTCGGCTTTATCACCCTGGGCGATTCCATGCTGTTCAGTACCTGGGTTTCCCTGCTGGAGCGTATCGGCAATCAGCCATGGCTGGAAGTGATTCCGGGCGTGACCTCGTTTGCGGCTATCGCTTCACGGGCCGTTGTCCCGCTGGCAATGGAAAACCAGAGCCTTGCTGTCATGTCATGTACCGCATCTCCCGAAGAGCTGGAGCATGCGATCACGCATCATGAATGCATTGTGTTAATGAAGGTCTATGGTCGTTTACAACAGGTACGCGATCTGCTCCGCCGCCATGATTTGTTTGATCATGCCATCCTGATGGCCGATGCCACACTGGAAACTGAACAGTGCTGGCGGCGCCTGGATGAGATCGACGACGAACAGACACTGCCTTATTTCTCAACGGTATTAATTAATAAAACCCGGAAATAATTCGGTGAGGTTGTTATGCAACAGAAACTCACGCAGTTCTCGTTAACCGGTGCCGCCGTCACTATTCTGCTGATGATTGCACCCCAGGAAGCCTTTGCCATGCATATCATGGAAGGCTTTTTACCGCCGATGTGGGCGATTGCCTGGTGGCTGATTTTCCTGCCGTTCCTCGGCGCGGGGATTGTCCGCCTTAAAGCGATTGTTCAGGAAGATGCCAACCAGAAAGTTCTGCTGGCACTGTGCGGCGCCTTTATCTTTGTGCTTTCCGCGCTGAAGATCCCGTCAGTGACCGGCAGCTGCTCTCACCCTACCGGGGTGGCGCTGGCAGTGATCCTGTTCGGGCCATCCGTGGTAGCTGTGCTCGGCTCCATCGTGCTGCTGTTCCAGGCATTACTGCTGGCACACGGCGGCCTGACCACCCTCGGTGCCAACGGCATGTCGATGGCGGTTATCGGACCGATTGTCGGCTATCTGGTCTGGCGTTTCACCACCAAACTGGGCTGGCGTAAGGATGTCTGCGTCTTCCTTGTCGCGGTGATAGCGGATTTAACCACCTATTTTGTCACCTCGGTGCAGCTCGGTGTCGCTTTCCCGGATCCGCAGATGGGGATGGGTGCGGCGATCCTGAAGTTCATGGGTATCTTCTGTCTGACTCAGGTACCAATTGCGATTGCGGAAGGTCTGCTGACGGTACTGGTTTATGATCAGCTGGTGAAACGTAACCTAGTGGGTAACGAGGTGCGGGCATGAAAAAGACACTGATTTTACTGTTTCTGACTGTTGCGATTTTTGTCATCCCGTTCTTTATCGATCATGGCGGTGAATACGGCGGTTCAGACGATCAGGCAGAGCAGCAGATCCTCGCTATCGCGCCGGATTATGAGCCCTGGTTTGAGTCTCTGTACGAACCGGCCAGTGGTGAAATCGAAAGTCTGCTGTTTACATTACAGGGCTGTCTGGGCACTGCAGTGATTTTCTACGTGCTCGGTTACTACCGCAGCGGCCGGAAAAATGCAAAGCCTTGATGCGCTGAGTTATCAAAGCCGCTGGCGTCAGCGTGACCCGGGGATGAAGTTTGCCTTCTGGGTCGTGATGATGGTTCTGGCCATGAGCCTGCCGCCGGCAGGCCAGGCGGCTTTATTGCTGTGTATTGCGGCGTTTACCTGCTGGTTACTGCGGGTATCGCCGCTCCGCTATCTTAAATGGCTGCTGATCCCGTTCAGTTTTCTGGCTGTGGGTCTGGTGGCCATTATTATCTCATTTGCCCGCACACCGGACACTCTGCTGTGGGGCATTCAGATTGGTCAGTACTGGGTTGGCCTTGATCCCGCCGGTCTGACAACTGCCAATCAGACCTTCTGGCGCAGCATGGCGGCTCTCGCTGCCACCTTCTGGTTTATGCTCAATATGCCGTTTGAGCAGCTGATTAAACTGATGAAACGCGGCCGTCTGCCGCTGGTGCTGATCGAGCAGATCCTGCTGACCTGGCGCTTTATCTTTATCTTTCTGGAAGAAGCCGCCACCATTTACCACGCACAATCCCTGCGCTTCGGCTACCGCAACCTGCGCACCGGCTACCGCTCACTGGCGATGCTGGTCACCATGCTGTTTTCCCGCGTGATGATGCGCTATCAGCAAATGTCCGTCGCACTGAATGTGAAGCTCTATCAGGGAGATTTCCACCTATGAATCATCATCCGCAATTATCGGTCAGCGGTCTCACATTCCGCTATCAGGACGATAATATCCTGAAAAACCTGACGATGGATTTCGGTGCGCACCAGGTCACCGGGATTATCGGCGCCAACGGCTGCGGAAAATCCACCCTGTTTATGAACCTGTCCGGTATTCTGAAACCGCAGGACGGTCAGGTGAACTGGCGGGGTAATCCGCTGAAATACGACAAAAAATCCCTGCTGGAATTGCGTCAGCATGTGGTGACCGTCTTTCAGGATCCGGATATGCAGATTTTCTATACCGATGTGGACAGTGATATCGCTTTCGCCCTGCGCAATCTCGGGGTGGATGAGGATGAAATCAAACGCCGTACCGATGAGGCCCTGCGTCTGGTGGATGCGCTCGCCTTCCGCGACAAACCGGTGCAGCACCTGAGTTTCGGACAGAAAAAACGCGTGGCAATTGCCGGGGCGCTGGTGATGCAGTCAGATTATCTGCTGCTCGATGAACCGACGGCCGGGCTGGATCCTGCCGGACGTCAGCAGATGATCGATCTGCTGGCCCGTATTGCCGCCGCCGGTAAACACATTGTGATTTCCAGCCATGACATTGATCTGATTTATCAGGTCTGTGATGGTATTTACGTGATGTCGCACGGCGAAGTATGCGGCCACGGCACGCCGGAGTCCGTTTTCCTGCAAAAAGAGATGATCACCGCCGCCGGGCTGGAACAGCCGTGGCTGGTCAAACTCCACTGCGAAACCGGACTGCCGCTGTGCAAAACTGAACAGGCGCTGTTTGCACAATTGCAGCAGCAGACAACTCCCGCCGCCGGAACACACGAGGTAATGGCATGACATTTTCACTGATGATCCAGGGTACTGCTTCCGATGTCGGAAAAAGTGTATTAGTTGCCGGATTCTGCCGGATTTTTTCTCAGGATGGCTATCACTGCGCGCCGTTCAAATCACAGAATATGGCACTGAACTCGGGGATCACCCGTGACGGCAAAGAGATGGGCCGGGCGCAGATCTTTCAGGCGGAAGCTGCCGGTATAGAACCGGATGTGCGCATGAACCCGGTTCTGCTCAAACCGACCTCTGACCGCAAATCCCAGGTTATTCTGATGGGGAAAGTCGCGCAAAATATGGATGCGGCGGAGTATCACCTCTACAAACCTCAGTTGAAAGCCATGATCCGTGATGTTTACAATGACCTGGCTTCTGAGCACGACATTATTGTGCTGGAAGGCGCGGGCAGCCCGGCGGAGATCAATCTGCGCGACGGCGATATTGTGAATATGGGTATGGCTGAAATGATAGACGCGCCGGTGATCCTGGTGGCGGATATCGATCGCGGCGGTGTGTTCGCCTCGATTTACGGCACACTCGCCCTGCTGGCAGACGACGAACGCGCCCGGGTGATCGGCGTGATCATCAATAAATTCCGCGGTGATGTCGCTCTGCTGATGCCGGGCATTAAACAAATCGAAGATCTGACCAACGTTCCGGTGCTCGGCGTGCTGCCGTGGCTGGATGTGGATCTGGAAGATGAGGACGGCGTGGCGCTGCAGGTCGGCAAATATGACGGCAAAACAGAGGAAGTGCTGGATATTGTGGTGGTTCAGCTGCCGCACATTGCCAACTTCACCGACTTCAATGCCCTTGCCGCCCAGCCGGATGTCCGTCTGCGTTATGAATCCGATCCGCTGCTGGTCGGTGAACCGGATCTGCTGATTATCCCGGGCAGCAAAAACACCCTCGGTGATCTGCTGTGGCTGCGTCAGAAAGGAATGGATAAAGCCATTCTCACCCGCCATGCACAGGGTACACCGGTTGCCGGGATCTGCGGCGGCTATCAGATCCTCGGTAAACATATTTATGATGATGTCGAATCCGGATTATCCGATCTGCCGGGACTGGGGCTGCTCGATATCACCACCCGCTTCTCACCGGAAAAAAATACCACCCAGACCGCCGGAACCGTGTGCGGCGCACTGCCGGGGATCTGGTCAGCCTGTCAGGGTGAACCGATCAGCGGCTACGAGATCCACATGGGCGTATCCGAAACCGGCGCGGATGCCATCCCGTTTGCACAGATGCATGAGAAAAACCGCGAGCCGTGCAACCATGCTGACGGTGCGGTCAGCCCGGACGGCAGTGTGATGGGCTCTTATCTGCACGGAATTTTTGACCGCAACAATTTCACCCGTCCGCTGCTCAATCAGCTGCGGAAAAAGAAAGGGCTGGAGCCCCTGCCGGAGAGCACGTTTGATTATGCGCTGCATAAAGAACAGCAGTTTAATATTCTGGCGCAGCAGATGCGGGAACACCTCAATATTGATGAAATCTGCCGTCTGATGCGTGTACACAAGGAGAAAACAGCATGATTTTAATTACCGGCGGCGCCCGCAGCGGTAAAAGCAGTTTTGCTGAAGAACTGGTGGATAACCGCTGTCACAGTGCGCTCTATATCGCCACCTCAGTGGTGACGGATGATGAAATGGCCGCCCGCGTGGCACGCCATAAGGCCGATCGCCCGCAGCACTGGCGTACGTGGGAAGGTTTTAAAAATATTGCGCATGCTATCCGTTATGAACGCAAACCGGGCGAAGGGGTGATGCTGGAATGCATCACCACGCTGATTGCCAATCTGCTCTATGACGCCTCGGGCGGCGCGGATCCGGACACGCTCGATTACGCACAACTGGAGATCGGCATCAACAGCGAAATCGACCATATTATTGATGCCTGCAAAGAGAGCGAGTGCCCGGTGTATATCGTCACCAACGAACTGGGGATGAGCATCACACCGGAAAACCGGCTGGCACGCCATTTTGTCGATATCGCCGGACGTATTAATCAGAAACTCGCCCGCCAGGCCGAACAGGTCTGGCTGGTGGTCTCCGGGATCGGAGTTCAGATCAAATGAACCTGAAATACCTGTGGGCGACACTCCAGTTTATTACCCGCATTCCGGTGCCGCAGCGCTGGAGTGAAGGCACGGAGTTTCAGCAGTACGGACGTGGCGTACCATTTTTTCCGGTGGTCGGATTGATTGCCGGGATCATTGCAACACTGCTGACGGTGTGGATTGCGCAAGCGGCTCACAGTCCGCTGATCGCCGCGCTGGGCTATGTGCTGGCACTGAGCCTGATCACCGGCGGTTTTCACCTCGATGGCCTGGCAGATACCTGTGACGGTATTTTCTCCGCCCGCAAACGCGAAAGAATGCTGGAGATCATGCGCGACAGCCGCATCGGTACGCATGGCTGTCTGGCACTGATTTTTGCCCTGATGGCAAAATCCGCTGCCGCGTATGAGCTTCTCGCCTCCTCTTCCCTTTCCCTGACCACCGCTGCCGGATTGCTGATTTGCGCCCCGGTCGCAGGCCGCACCTGTATGTCACTGGTGATGTACAACCAGCGCTATGCCCGCGAGGGGGAAGGTATGGGCAATATTTATATCGGCCGTATCACTCTGCGCCAGTTTGTCATCACCCTCGCCACCGGCGCGGTGATTGTCACGGTAGCGGGCGGAATGAAAGCCCTCGGCGCACTGATTATCACCGCCTTTATTATTTACGGGCTGGGGCGTTATTTCCGCCATCACCTCGGCGGACAAACAGGGGACACACTCGGTGCCGCTGAAGAGTGCGGGGAAATTATCTTCCTGCTCGCGCTGTTCTGGGTGTAAGCAGATGAGTATCAGCCGCTTTATTCTTGTCCGCCACGGGGAAACCGCCGGGAACAAAGACGGTTTGTTCTACGGCAGCACTGATTTACCGCTGACGGAACACGGCCACCGCCAGGCAGCCAGCGTAGCCGCTTATCTGCAGGATATTCAGATAGATACTATACTGATCAGTGAATTGCAGCGGGCAAAACAGACAGCGGAATACATCCGCGCCCCGGAAACTCATCACTATCACTGCGACCCGCGCCTCAATGAAATGCACTTCGGCGAGTGGGAAATGCAGCATTACAGTGAGATTGCCGCCCGTTACCCGGCGGACTGGGAAACCTGGATGAATGACTGGCTGCATGCCGCACCGACCGGCGGCGAGCCGTTTCCGCAGTTTGCGGCGAGGGTTCAGGCGGTGGCGGATGAACTGCGCCGGGAAGCATCAGAAACCCCGGCAACCCGGCTGATTGTCGCCCACAAGGGCGTGCTCGGGCTTATCATCACCCGCTGGTTCGGCCTGCCCGCAGAGGCCATGTGGCAGTTCCCCTGTGAACAGGACAGTTACAGTGTGGCGGAATGCCGCGACGGATTTATGACGTTAGCTGTGTTTAACGGGCGATCATGTTTTACGCCTGTTGTTTGATTATAAAAATATAATGTGAGCATAAAAACAATGACAACACTGAAAGACCTGATCCGTGCGATCCCGCCTCTGGATCACACGGCCATGCAGGCGGCAGAGCAGCATATCAACGGATTGGCCAAGCCGCCGCGCAGTCTCGGCCGCCTGGAAGATCTGGCGGTACATCTTGCCGGAATGCCGGGAATTGACCATCCGGATAATCTGCCGAAAGAAATTATTGTGATGTGTGCGGATCACGGCGTATTTGCAGAAGGTGTCGCCGTCACCCCGCAGGAAGTCACCGCTATCCAGGCCCGCAATATTCAGAAACAGCTGACCGGCGTCTGCGCGGTTGCCCGCAGCAACGGCACCAGCGTGCTGCCGGTGGATATCGGCATTGACTGCGATCCTATCGATGACATGATTTCCCTGAAACTGGCACGCGGCTGCGGCAATATCGCCAAAGGCCCGGCAATGTCTTATGCCGATGCAGAACATCTGCTGATTGCCAGTGCAGAGCTGGTAAAACAGCGGGTTGCCGCCGGGATCCGCGTTGTCGGCACCGGGGAACTGGGGATCGCCAATACCACCCCGGCGTCTGCGATGATCAGCGTCCTGTGCGGGCTTGATCCGCATGATACCGTCGGTATCGGCGCCAATCTGCCGCTGGATCGCGTCTCGCACAAAGAAGCGATCGTCAGACAGGCTATCGCGCTGAACAAGCCGGATCCTGCAGATGCCATTGATGTGCTCGCCAAAGTCGGCGGGTATGATCTGACCGGGATGACCGGTGTGATTCTGGGTGCCGCAGCCTGCGGCATTCCTGTCGTGCTCGACGGCTTTTTATCTTACGCCTGCGCCATCGCGGCCTGCCGTCTGGCCCCTGCTGTCCGGGACTATCTTATCCCGTCCCACTTTTCCGCCGAGAAAGGCGCGGGTATCGCGCTTGAGCAGCTCGGTCTGAAACCTTTTTTATATTTGGATCTCCGGCTGGGTGAAGGCAGCGGCGCGGCATTAGCCATGTCCGTTATTAATGCCGCATGCAGCATGTATTGTCATATGGGGCATCAGGCCGGGAGTGGTTTCACTCTGCCGCCATCCCCCACCCGGTAAAATGGATTATATTTTTAGGGAGTAAAACGCCATGCGAAAGAAGATCCCGAAAACGGATTTACTGATCACCTTCGAAGCTGTCGCACAGTATGAGAGCTACACCCGGGCAGCCGAAGAGTTATCACTGACCCAGAGTGCGGTTTTCCGTCAGATCGCCGCGCTGGAAGAATTTCTGAATGTGTCGCTGTTTCATCACGTCCGCAAACGTATTTTCCTCAGTGATGCCGGAAAGCATTACCTCGGGCTGGTGCATGACACGCTGGATAAGCTGGAAAAAGACACCCAGGATATTATGTCCTGGCAGTCATCACAGCAGCTGTTTGAGCTGGCGGTAACACCGACCTTCAGCACACACTGGCTGATCCCGAACCTGCAGAGCTTCCGTGAGAAACATCCGGAAATCGCATTAAGTATCAGCGCATTAACCACACCGGCGGACTTTACCAGCCTGAAATACGATGCGGCAATCATGCGTGAGGATTTCTGTAATCCGTGGCCGGATTTTGAATATCTGTTTGAGGAAGAGCTGGTACCGGTCTGCAGCCGCATGCTGTGGCGGGATGACAGTATCAAACTCACCACCAGCCAGGTGCTGGAAGAGTTTACTCTGCTGCATCAGACCACCCGCCTCGATGCCTGGAGTGACTGGTTCCAGCTCTCGGGCATTCACAACCCGAAAACCCGGGTCGGCCCGCGCTTTGATCTGCTTTCGATGCTGATCTCCGCTATCCGCTCAAATCTCGGTGTGGCGCTGCTGCCGCGTTTTGCTATCCAGAAAGATCTGGAAAACGGCGATCTGGTGATCCCGTGCGACCTGCCGATGAGCACCGGCAACCGCTTTGTTCTCACCTATAAAGAGGACAAAAAAGGATCACTCAACCTGCGGAAATTCAGTGACTGGATCCACGAGAAATCGCGGGAAAAAGAACTGATTCTGTCTTAAATAAAAAAGGTGGCTCAGCCACCTTTTTTATTATCCGGAATACTTACTGTTTATCTGCCGCGATCCGGTTGCGGATATTCTCTGCGCGCTCTGCGGTCGGCGGGTGAGAATCAAATATGCTGTTCTGCCCTTTATCCATTTTCGCAAGCTTTTCAAACCCGGTGGCCAGACCTTCCGTTGAAATGCCGCGTTTTTTCAGCAGATCATAGGAATAATTGTCCGCTTCCGTTTCCTGACGCTGTGAGAACTGCGCATTAACCAGTTTGATACCCATATCAGCAAACTGAGAATTACTCAGTTCAGACGCCAGACCGCCCGCTGAACCCGCCGCGGTTTTTGCCGCCACCGCAGCATAGGCAACCTGCATTGCTTTACGGGTGTGACCCAGGCCGACGTGTCCTAATTCATGCCCCAGGACACCTTCGATTTCATTATCATTCATGATATCCATCAGACCGCTGTAAACACGGACACAACCGTTCGCCATCGCCCAGGCATTCGGTTCATTGGTCATATAGACCTTGTAATTCACTTTTGTGCCGTTCACATCGGAACCTAATGATTTGGCGATTTTGTCCATGCGTGCCGCGTATTTTCCGGAGGCCGGTGCAATGTTATTTTTTGCGTCCATCTCTTTGCAGGCACCGTCCGTCAGTTTCACCATATCCGCATCGGTTAAGGTGGCCGCCTGAAATAACTGGCCGCCGGACTGTGCCAGGGTGTCATAATTCATATTCTGGCAACCGGCCAGAACAACAGCGGATACCGCAAGGGCTGAGATCGTCTTTAATTTCATTCTGTCTGCTTCCGTTTACTCAGTATTTTTACGGATGCAAAGGTATCAATTTATGTTCATCCGCTGCCAGCAGTCTATTCCGAAAAACAAAGCGCAGCACTGCCGGACCGGCAAAAAAAATCGCCCCGTATAAACGGAGCGATTGTGATAACAGACTGTATTTACGGGATGAATTACCAGTCGATACCTTTCTGTGCCTGAATACCACTGTCAAACGCGTGTTTAACCGGACGCAGCTCACTGACGGTGTCTGCCAGATCCGTGATATCGCGGTGACATCCCCGGCCGGTAATAATCACGCTCTGGTTTTCTGGGCGATTTTTCAGGTAACTGATAATCTCATCCAGGTCGATATAGCCGTAGCGCACCATGTACGTCAGTTCATCCAGCACCACGAGGTCATAGGACGGATCCTCTAACATCGCTTTGCCGAACTGCCATACTTCCTGTGCCGCTTTGGTATCGCCTTCTTTGTCCTGCGTGTTCCAGGTAAAACCGGTGGCCATGATATGGAATTCAACCCCCAGTTTTTCCAGCACATTGCGCTCGCCGCATTCCCACTGGCCTTTGATAAACTGCACCACGCCCACTTTCATACCGTGTCCGGCGGCGCGGGTCGCGGTACCAAAGGCCGCAGTAGATTTCCCTTTCCCGTTACCGGTGAAGACCATCAGGACTCCGCCGGTCTTCTGAGCCGCGGCAACGCGCCCGTCGACATGCTCTTTCAGTTTCTGTTGCCGTTGTTGATAACGTTCGTCGCTCATGCAAACTCCTCAGGGAAAGTGTTGGCTCAGGCAGGCTGGCCTGCCACGCATTTCTCACATTTTTTCGTCTGAACCTGTTCGAAGAAGTTATTCCCTTTGTCATCCACCAGGATAAAGGCCGGGAGCCCTTCCACTTCCATTTTCCAGACTGCTTCCATACCCAGTTCAGGGTATTCCAGAATATCCAGGCTCTTCACATATTCCTGAGCCAGAATCGCCGCAGAACCGCCGATACTGCCCAGATAGAAGCCGCCGTGTGCTTTACAGGAATCGGTCACCGCCTGACTGCGGTTTCCTTTTGCCAGCATCAGCATACTGCCGCCCTGCGACTGGAACAAGTCCACATACGGATCCATCCGGTTACCGGTGGTCGGGCCGAGAGAGCCGGAGACCAGGTCTTCCGGTTTTTTCGCCGGACCCGCATAGTACACCATATGATCTTTGAAATACTGCGGTAATCCCTGTCCGCTGTCCAGGCGCTCTTTCAGTTTCATATGCGCGATATCACGGGCAATGATGAGCGGGCCGCTGAGAGAGACGCGGGTGGAGACCGGATACTTGCTCAGCTCTTTGAGGATTTCCGCCATCGGCCGGTTCAGATCGATACTGACCATGTCGCTTTCATTCTCTTTGCGCATGGATTCCGGAATGTAACTTGCCGGATTGTATTCCAGTTTCTCCAGCCAGATCCCGTCTTTGGTGATCTTGCCTTTGATGTTACGGTCAGACGAACAGGACAGTGCCAGACCAATCGGGCAGGAACCGCCGTGACGCGGCAGACGGATCACACGGATATCATGGGCGAAATATTTACCGCCAAACTGGGCACCGAAGCCGAACTCACGGGTGGCTTCCAGCAGTTCCTGCTCCAGCTCGCGATCGCGGAAGGCGCGTCCCAGCTCATTACCGGTATCCGGCAGATTGTCATAATATTTGGTGGACGCCAGTTTCACCGTTTTCAGGTTCATTTCCGGTGAGGTGCCGCCGATACAGAACGCAATATGGTACGGCGGGCAGGCAGTGGTACCGAGATACTTCATTTTGTCGATCAGGAATGCTTTCAGGCGATCATGTTCCAGAATGGCCTTGGTTTCCTGATACAGCGCGGTTTTGTTGGCAGAGCCACCGCCTTTATTGATAAACAGGAAGTGATATTCCGCGCCTTCGGTGGCCAGGATATCAATCTGTGCAGGTAAGTTGGTGCCGGTATTCACTTCCGTGTACATATCCAGCGCTGCGTTCTGTGAATAACGCAGGTTTTCACGCTGGAATGTGTTGTAAATACCACGGGATAAGCATTCCGCATCGTTGACGCCGGTCCATACCTGCTGGCCTTTTTTCGCCACGATAGTCGCGGTGCCGGTATCCTGACAGTTCGGCAGAACTCCTTTGGCAGAGATTTCCGCATTGCGCAGCAGTTGCAGCGCGACATATTTGTCGTTTTCGCTGGCTTCAGGGTCGCTTAAAATCTGTGCAACCTGTTTCTGATGTGCCGGACGGAGGAAATAGGAGGCATCATGCACGGCCTGCTGGGCAATCAGCGTCAGCGCTTCAGGTTCAACCTTAAGCATCTCACGGCCTTCAAATGTCGCCGTGGAAACGTGCTCCCTGCTCAGCAGATAATAGTCCGTTTTATCTTCCGATAACGGGAATGGCTCCTGATACTCAAAAGTTTTATTTGTCATTATATTCACTCGTATTAAATCAGAAAAATGAAGAACCTATTGACTCACAATTTAAAAAATAAAATTACCTGTCCCGATTATGGTGGCTTATTATGCACGAAAACAAATGATTAAAATGAAGAAGTTGGTGAATTTCATGAAGGAACAGACACGTATCACACCATTTTAATATCATTATTAAATCCGTTTAAAAACAAAGTAATAAACCATAAATTAACGATTTCAAAATGAGAAAATAACATATTATCGTTACATTTGATGATTGAATTAAATTTATAAAATAAAAAACCAAAGTTTATTTTAATAAAAATGAGATCTTAATACGGAAATACAGAATAATGAAAATGTAAAAGTGTTAAGCGGGTCATGAGATACAAACTGCAGATATAAAAAAACACAGGTGAAAATCGGTACCTGTGTTTTTTTTCATACAGAGAATAGGTTCTTCAGCCTGCTTTTTTCAGCGGCTCCGGTTCTGCCATCTCAACAACCGCTACCGGCGGTTTTCCGTGACAGCCTTCCCCGTAATGCTCGCCTTCCCAGCGCCCGACAATCGCCGCGCCCATCGCATTACTCATCACGTTGGTCGCGGAGCGGCCCATATCCAGGAACGGATCGACTCCCATCAGCAGAATTAACCCGGCTTCCGGGATATTAAACTGTGTCAGTGTGGCGGCAATCACCACCAGCGAGGCACGCGGCACACCCGCCATACCTTTGGATGTCAGCATCAGGATCAGCAACATTGTAATCTGATCTCCCATGGAAATCTCAATATTACAGGCCTGGGCGATAAAGATAACCGCAAAAGAGCAGTACGCCATAGAGCCGACGAGGTTAAAGGAGTAGCCAATCGGCAGTACAAAGCTGGCGATTTTATTGGAGACACCGAACTGCTCGAGCTGCTTCAGTGTGCCCGGAAACGCCGCTTCAGAGCTGGAGGTGGTAAATGCCAGCAGCGCCGGCTCAGCGATCCCTTTGGTCAGCCGCAGAATACAGCGCCCCACGATCAGAACTGCCAGACCGATTAACACCAGCCATAATGTTGCCAGTGTCAGGTAGAATTCACCCATAAAAATACCGGCTTCCAGCAGCACCACCAGCCCGCGCTCGGCGATCATACCGGAAATGGCGGCAAAAACCGTCAGCGGGGCGAACAGCATGACATAGCCGGTCAGTTTCAGCATCAGGCTGACCACGGACTCCAGCAGTGTCAGAATCGGTTTTCCTTTCTCACCGATAGCGGAAAGCGCAATCCCCATAAAAATAGAGAAAACAACAATCTGTAAAATCTCATTACGGGCCATGGCATCAACGATACTGGTCGGGATCAGATGGGCGATAAAGTTTTTCACCGAAAACGCGGCGGTCGCCACATTGTCCACCACCGTATCCGCCGGTGCCACAAAGTTAATTCCCGCACCCGGTTTAAGCAGGTTAACAATCACCAGCCCGAGTGTGATGGAAATAAAAGAAGCGCAGACAAATAAAAACAACGTCTTGGAGAAAACCCGGCCAAGTGTCCGCGCATCCCCCATTTTTGCAATACCCACCACCAGCGTGGAGAGGATCAGCGGCGCGATAATCATTTTAATGAGTCGCAGGAAAATATCTGTCACCACTGAGATATCAGCAGAATATTGCTGATTAAACCCGGGTGTGGCCAGTTTGTTCAGCGCAAAGCCGACAATCACCCCGATAAATAACGCAGCCACAATCCAGGTCGTTAAACTTCTTGACTTCATACTATCTCCATAATGCTGATGTACTTAATCCCCCGGAGACTTTAAAAAATCTGATTAATTTCTTCTGAGCCTGACGGCCGCAGAAAAAATCATGAGCAGAAAGTGAGGGAGTTCAGAACAAAACTGACATCTGCCTTTAACAAAATAAACAATAAAATACACCGCTATTAACATAGTGATGTGCTATTTTACCGGGCGGACCGTACATTATTCCGCCATTACTTTGTTGCAGATAAAGGATTCCGTAACAGATGTTACGTAATAAAGTGTGTTTTAAACTATTATTTACATCAGATTAACACCGATGTTGTTTTTTTATACCAACGGCCTGTTTTCAGATGAAAAATACGGCTCTCCTGAAATCATACTCCTTTTTTATTTGATGTCCCTCTCTTTATTGTTTAATTTTTTGTTGCTGATAAAACCAGCAACTCATTATTTTTCATTAAAATTTTTAATAAAAAAGGGCCGCGTAATAATGCGGCCCTTTCAGGAACTGAATGAAAAATCACTTATTTCGGCAGAACCCCGAAGGCGCGGAAATTGCCGGTCTGCGTGATAAAGGTGTTGTAATATTCATTTTCCGCCACCGTATTGGATGATGCGGACCCGGCAGACGCGGATACCAGATCCATGGTGGTCTGGTGGATCTCTTTATTCAGCTTGTCGTGAATATCCGGATTATCAGATTCGTTAATCTGCTTCAGCAGGCCGGTTAATTTCAGCGCCTGTTTATGTGTTTCCGCATCTTTAAACTGCGGCTCCGGAATGGTGTAATCGAAGGTCATATTGACGGTATCTTTCAGCTCTTCACCCGGCGCAACCGGCTGTAATTTTTCGCCGTAATCCGATTCGATATAGGCGACCAGTTCCGCTTTATCAAAACATTTGGTTTTAATATTACCGACAGACTGGCGGTTACTGGTGGTAATTTCTTCCGGGAAGGCCGTACCGACAGGGTAACTGCAATTAAACAGATTGTGGTCAATCAGGGTGGCATTGCTGCTGCGCACCGGCATCTGTAAATCGTGACCGTTAATGGTGACATCATACAGAGCCGGTTTAAAGCGATCGCTCTGCCCTTCCACCGCATAGACCTCAGACAACATATAATAGACGTGATTATCCGGGTTAATAATACCGCCGCTGTTATTGTCATACACCATAAAATTCTGTTTCTCACCCTTCGCATTCTCAATGCTGTGCATACCCGGTGATAATTTCAGTTTCGCGGCGGTACCCGGTTCGGTGGTGTATTCTTTGTCATCCACTTTAAAGGTCAGTGTGGTGTCAGTCGGGTTGCTGTACCAGAATTCATTTTTCGTACTGTCCGGATCCAGACTGTCACAGGCGGCCATTAATAATACGGCAGAACCTAATACACTTAGTTTTATTGCGGTTTTCATAATCGGTCTCATCATATTGTTCTGAACACAGTCCCGATATTATCAATCCTTATTTACCCGGCATAGGATAAATTACCGCCAATTTCCGGCGGCTAAAAACACAATAATCAGGTAAAGCCGGAAAATAACAGGATGATGATTTATATCATCAGGCGTTATTGTGTTTTTTCCGCAGTTTCTTTTATGTTATCGCCAATCTGCATTATTACTGTCACCACCCGCGCAGCAGTAAAAAAGCAGATTATTTTAATTCGTTATTAATATTTAACTATTTGTCATCCGGTGATGTTATCGCACATTATGTGCACCCTGATAATATTTCTGTATGACAATTCCCGGTTCAGTGATATGTTTTTTTTATTACTTCATTTCTGTGCCGGATAATCATCATGATGATTTTTTTTGCTGTGGCGCTCGCTCACTTTATCGCTCTGATAAGCCCCGGGCCTGATTTTCTGCTGATTATAAAAAGCACCCTGCGTAACAGCAGACGGGTGGCATTTGGTGTTGTCTCCGGTATTGCCACTGCCAATGCACTGTATATTGTACTCTGCCTGGCCGGTGCAGGCGCTATCCTCGCACAATCTGTCACGCTGATGATTCTGATTAAATTGTTCGGCGGAATATTCCTGCTCTTTATCGCATGGCAGGCATTACGGGCAAAAAAATCTGATTACCGTTTTCTGATGGCACAGGCAGCCGAAGACAGAAATACACATCCGCAGAGTACATTTAAAAAAGAATTTCTGGTCGGCTTATCCTCCGGCCTGTTAAATCCCAAGAATTTATTATTCTATTTAAGTCTGTTTACTGTTGTGCTGGAAAGTCAGGATAATTCCGCACTATTTAAAACCGGTATTGCACTCTGGATGGTGATGGCCGTATTAATCTGGGACAGCCTGATTATGTATCTTCTGACCCGGCCTGCAGTACGTCAGCAATTTAATCGCTGTGCCTTCTGGATTGATAAAACCGCCGGTATTATTCTCGGTCTGGTCGGACTGAAAATTATTCATATGACATTTAAAAGCACGCCTTAACTTAATCAGGATATTACCGTGACTGCTGTTTTACGCCATTGTTTTACCGCCCTGCTGATTATTTTTATTTCATTGCAGACAGCTGCTGCCGGGAAAAATATCCCCGCTGAAATAAACGGCCTTAACGGCACACTGACACTGCCGGAAAACAGCACGCCGAAAGGTGTCATCCTGTTTATTGACGGTTCCGGCCCGGTGGATCGTGACGGTAACAGCCCGGGCAGTCAGACCGGTAATCTGCGGATGCTGGGCGATGCCCTGAGTGATGCCGGTTATATCACACTGCGGACCGACAAAGCCGGCACAGGTGCCGGTGCAGCAACCGTTAACCCGGCAGATATCACCTTTGCCGGTTATCTGCGGGATTATCAGGCGTGGTTCGGTTTTCTGCAAAAGCACTATCCGGATACCCCAGTGTATCTGCTCGGTCACAGTGAAGGCGCGTTATTTGCCACCCTGATGGCGCAACAACATAAACCGGCGGGGATTATCCTGGTTTCGCCTGCGGGATATACCATCGATATTATCCTGAAAAAACAAATGCGTGCTCAGCCATTCCCGCCGGAGGCGCTGGCCTATATCAACGATGTGATTGACCGGCTGAAAGCAGAGAAAACCACGGAAAACGTGCCGCCGTCTCTCAATATTCTGTTCGCCCCGGAATTACAGCGCTATTTTATGGAGTGGATGCAGTATGACCCGGCAGAAGAACTGGCAAAAGTGACCGTTCCGGGGCTGATTATTCAGGGTGGCCATGACTGTCAAATCCCTCCGGAAAACGGCGAACGGCTTATCCGTACCGCACCGGATAATCAGTATGCGGAGATAGCAACCATGAATCACGTTCTGAAAGCGACCCCTGCTGATTGTGCGGCAGCCATCGGCAGTTACAATAACCCGGCGCTGGCGCTGCACCCGGAACTGGTTCCTGCCATTACCCGGTTTTTATCCGCCCGCTGACATTATGTCAGCGGACGTATTCCGTCAGGATGTTTTTTTCAGTGTCTGCAGGAAGTTATTATAAATTTCGGTGAAATCATCTTTAAAACCGGGGAATTCCGCGAGACTTTTGATATTCAGGGTAATATGCATCATAAAACCGTGGATCAGGCTGCATAACAGATAAGAGTCATACTCTTTAATTGTCTGCTCTGCTTTCAGCTGACTGATAATATTATCCACCCGGCTGCTGATATAGCGCCGGTTAATATCCTCAAATTCATACCACCCGGCGACCGGCATCACTTCCTGAACCGGAATCAGTTCCCGGTAATGCTGTTCCAGATAATTCATGAAACTGCGGACAACAAGCCGCAGCTCTTCCCATTTATCCGCCAGAGGTTCAATATTATCGAGGACAGCACTGATTTTCTGTAATTGTATTTCATAGCAGTGCAATAACAGGTCACTTTTACTTTTAAAGTGGTGATAAAACGCCCCTTTTGTGACCCGTGCATCACGGGCAATTTCATCAATCGAAACGGACTGATAGCCTTTTTCAATAAAAAGTCCGTGTGCCGAAATCAGTAATGCCTGCCGCGTCCGTGCTGAATTTTCCTGTTGCCTGGTCAGTGTGTTCATGGTAAAAATGCCCTGTTACATACTATCAGTATGTAATCGTATCACAGTATTTTTTGGGTGCCAACAAACGGAAATCCTTATGCTTAAACATGATAACACTGTCACGGAATCCGTTGATTCCGTACCGGTCACCGATAAAGAACAGGATGACAATGCCTTTTATCTCAGTGTGATAAAAGACATTATTTTGTGGATTGAGCATAACCTGGATAAGTCACTGCAGCTGGATGTGGTGGCTGAACGTTCCGGCTATACCAAATGGTATTTTCAGCGGATTTTTAAACGCTTTACCGATATGACGCTGGCAGGCTATATCCGCCGCCGCCGTCTGACAAAAGCCGCCACCGAATTACGGCTGACCACACAAAACATCGGTGATATCGCGCTGAAGTATCAGTTTGATTCCCAGCAATCTTTTGCCCGGCGTTTTAAGGCGGTCTTTAATATGACCCCGACAGAATACCGCCGTAATCCCAACTGGGATCTGACGACGCTGCAACCGCCGGTACAACTGGAAATGCCGCCGCTGCCGCAACCGGACATTATTATACTGGATGATATCGCTGTTATGGAAAAAGGCTATCACTACCAGTCACCGCTGGATGAAATCGGCCATCTGCATGAAGAGATCCGCACGACATTCTGGCGTGATTTTATCCGTCTGGTGTCACCGGAACTTCCGCACTGTTATGTCCGCACCGCCTATGACAGAACATCAGATCAACCGGAATGTATTGCTATCGGCTATCATATCGGTGTGGATGATCCGGCCTTTATTGTGCAGGAAAACGAATTAACACCAGCGGTGATCAACCGCGGGAAATATGCAAAATTCCATTTTGACGGCTTATTCCGTGATTACCGGGATTTCACCTTCAATGTGTATTTATACGCGTTACCGCAACTCGGATTATGCCGCCGTCCGGGACTGGATATCGAAAAATATACCCGTACTGAAGCGATAACGGATAATCCGCCTGAGCATCTGTGCGTGGATTATTATATTCCGGTACTTTAATTCCCCGCATTTCTCCCTGTTCATGCCGGTTATTTTCTGTTACAGAAAAATAACCGGTATCTGACATAATATTGATTACGGTCAGTAAATCTCAGCACGGTTATTAACCTGTTGTAATATACTATAACCTTCATTAACTCAGTATAAATACGTCACCCTCCGGCAGTTAAATACAATTACCACGGACGGACCTATGAATAAACTGACTCCGCTGAAACCTGTTCCTTCCTTAATCGCTGTTCTTATTACCTGTATTATCTGGTTTGCTGTTCCGGTACCCGATGGTGTTGATCCTAATGCCTGGCATCTGCTCGCACTGTTTGTCGGCACAATTGCCGCGATTATCGGTAAAGCGATGCCTATCGGTGCCGTTTCCATGGTGGCGATTGCCCTTGTCGCCCTGACCGGCGTGACCAATCCCGGCTCCGCGAAAGCTGCGCTCGCTGATGCCCTGAGCGGCTTTTCCAATGAGCTTATCTGGCTTATCGGAGTCTCTATTATGGTTTCCCTCAGCCTGAATAAAACCGGGCTCGGGGCACGTATCGGGTACTATTTTATTTCCCTGTTCGGCAAGAAAACACTGGGTATCGCTTATTCCCTGGCGATCGCCGAAACCGTGCTGGCACCGGTCACTCCCAGTAATACTGCGCGCGGCGGCGGGATCATCCACCCGATTATGCGCTCTATCGCTGACAGTTTCGGTTCAAAAGCCGATGACGGCACCAGCGGGAAAATCGGCCGTTATCTGGCGTTGGTGAATTACAATACCAACCCTATCACGTCCGCCATGTTTATCACCGCCACCGCACCTAACCCGCTGATTGTCACTCTGATTGTACAGGAGGCCGGTAAAGGAGCAGAGCTGAGCTGGTCGATGTGGGCTGTGGCCGCATTTTTACCGGCGCTGATCTCGCTGATTACCATGCCGCT
The DNA here is from genome assembly GCF_022819185.1 of Morganella sp. HSTU-ASny43. Classification (NCBI taxonomy): domain Bacteria; kingdom Pseudomonadati; phylum Pseudomonadota; class Gammaproteobacteria; order Enterobacterales; family Morganellaceae; genus Morganella; species Morganella sp. HSTU-ASny43. The sequence goes on along the minus strand of NZ_WSPG01000002.1, from coordinate 23,400 downwards.
GGTGATCTATTTTCTGTATAAACCGGAGATCACCGCCACCCCGGATGCCCCGGAATTTGCCCGTGAGCGGATCCGCGAACTCGGCCCGGTGTCTCTGCCGGAAAAAATCACACTCGGGGTCTTTATCCTTCTGCTGGCATTGTGGGCCGGCGTGCCCGGCTGGCTGTTCGGCAGTGAATATAATGTGAACCCGACCACCGCCGCCTTTATCGGCCTTGCCGCCCTGTTGTGCAGCGGTGTGCTGAGCTGGGATGATGTGCTGAAAAACAAAGGGGCGTGGGATACCGTGGTCTGGTTCGCCGCGCTGGTGATGATGGCATCATTCCTCGGCAAACTCGGGCTGATAAAGTGGGTTTCCCTGACAGTCGGCGGCGGTATTGATCATCTCGGGATCGGCTGGACCGGCGGGATGCTGCTGCTGGTGCTGTTCTATGTCTATTCCCACTACTTTTTTGCCAGCACCACAGCGCATATCACCGCCATGTTCGCGGCATTTTATGCAGCCGGACTGGCACTCGGCGCACCACCGATGCTGCTCGGGCTGACCCTGGCGTTTTCCTCCTCGCTGATGATGTCACTGACTCATTACGGCACCGGCACCGCCCCGATTATTTTCGGTTCGGGTTACACCACCCTAGGTGAGTGGTGGAAAACCGGTCTGGTGATGAGCATCGTTAACCTGGTTATCTGGATTATCGCCGGCAGCCTGTGGTGGAAACTCCTCGGATACTGGTAACAGATTGACCGGCATCATCTTCCTGAGGGTATTCTTTGCCGAATTAAGAATTATCGCATAAAGAATACTTATATACTGACCCCGCAGTTTTTATCAGTGATAACACGGGGGGATGATGCAAAAGGAGATTGTGCAGCCGGTATCTGCGGACACCGGCGCGATTGAGCAGTCCGCGGATAATCCGTCGCCCTGTGCGCCGCTGACCCCGTCGGCGGAAACCCGCTATCTGAAAGCGATGGATCCGACTGACCGTTATCACTGCCGCTATAATCCGTCCTATGCTCTGCTGGATAACGCAGAGCCCGCGCCGGTCATTCCCGCAGCGCTGTTCCGCAGCGGGTGTCCGGCCACGCACTCATTCTGTCAGATGCGTCTGCAATGGCTGGCGGCCACCTGCGCCATTGATACCGCTGCAGAACATGCCCTCAGCGACTCACATTAATACGCGGCACAGCGGGTACTGATTATTGATAACGGCCATAATCCGCTGACCACGGCAGAGCTGGTCATCGCCGCTTATATCACCGGTACAAAATGACATCCGTCTGCGGTGAAATAACACACCGCCGGCTTACGCAGCCTGACATTTGATCTGCTATTATTATTTGTCTCAGCAAAATCACGGATTTGATCGTTATGACCACAGAAGCACCCGTTTTTTTACTCGCCCCGCCTCAGCGTGATGAAGCGGATTATCTGACCCGCCTGTGCCTGCGTTCAAAACAACACTGGGGATATGATGAAAAATTTATGGCGACCTGCCGGGATGAACTGACCATTACCTCCGCTGATTTTGACCGTTCGCGGCTGATAACCGCACGAATCAACGGCAAAATTGCCGGTGTTGTGCAACTGACCATCAACCGCCAGGAAGAGAACGGAAAGCTATCCAAACTCTTTGTGCATCCGGATTATCTGCATCAGGGAATAGGCAGCGCACTGTACCAGTGGGCAGTTTCCTCCGCCCGGACACAGTGTATCAGCGCCCTTCTGGTGGATGCTGATCCCAACGCGGAAGCATTTTATATCCGCCAGGGGGCTATCCGCATCGGGGAAACGCCGTCGGAATCCCTGCCCGGCCGGGTTCTCCCGCTGTTACTGATTTCGCTGCACTGACACCGGCGCTGTTTTTTTATCCTCAGCCGCCGCATGTGCTGTCAGTGCCGGAAAATCCGCTTCGGTAAACGGCAGTGCGGTCACCGGCAGATTTCCGGGATTGTTTGTCCGCCATAATTCAAAGGACGCCAAATCCGCCAGCGGCCAGCCCCGGTAATGCTGAGGTAATGCCAGTCTCAATCCGGCGGCGGTTTCCCGCGCTGGCTGTGACGGCAGCCGGTCATCACTCACACTGTAATCCCGGCGCAGCACCAGAAACTTCTCCGGCACCCGCTGGCGCTTATCCCACCAGCGCCCGTCGATACTGTCAAACATCTGCCGGGTAACGGCTGCGGGCTGTGCATCCAGTTGTGCCAGCGCCAGCGGAAGAATACTCTCCATTCCGCGGTTAAAATCAGCGACTGATCCGCCGTGTCCCTGTAACAGCAAGGTGATGGCAAGGCGCGCCCCCAGCAGATTGGAATAGAGATCTTCCGGGGTAAATGCCGAAATTTCTTCCGGAAAACCGGGAACTGAATGATAACCATACCACTGGGCAATTTCATGCCATGCCGCCAGGCGAAACGCGAGCCGCGCGGCCAGATACACACTCAGGGTATAGCGCTCTGCCGGATCCTGCGGCGGGATAAAATGGCGGAACTGAATACGGCGGGAAAACAGTTCATCCGACAGTATCAGCATCCGGGCATTACCAAGATGCGGATAGATTTGCGTGAACAGGTAATAAGTGTAATCGGCGGTATCCCGCACATGGGCGATATCAATAAATCCGCCGTGGCGGGAATAGATGATCCCGAGGTTTTCATTACTCAGGCCGATAACTTCCGCCACGCCAAACCAGAAGCTGTCATTGTAGACATGCTCCCCCAAATCACCGGCGGTCAGCACATTGCCGATGGTGTAAAACGGCACCGGAACCGGCCCCAGTTTTGCCTGCAAATCATAGCCGAATGCGCAGCAGGGGCGCAGCCCGTCAGGCGCCCCCACCTTATCTGCAACCGGAAATGCCTGAGCTGCCGTTTCCGTGGTCTGCGGAGAAAGATCGGCGCGTATAACCGGCACATCGGCCATCCGGCTCTGACAGCCGGATAACAGTACCATCATGATAATTGCGCTGATAAATACCCGCATCAGAAGGCTTCCCCGACCTGGAAATAAAAACCGCTGCTCTGTTTCCCGACCCCAAAATCAAGCCGCACATTCATCCGGGGTTTGAATTCAAAACGATATCCCACACCGACGTTCGGCAGCCAGTGACCGCCGCCGAGATGACGTGCACTCTCACTCATCGTCCCGCCGCCGGCCCAGAGCACAATACCGTGCCGCCAGTCCAGCTTGCGCCGGTACTCCACCTGTGAGGCAAAGACATGATTATCCTGATAGCGGCCGTCATAATAGCCGCGCATCTGCCGCCCATTACCGAGGCGGGAATACTGATCCCACGGCACATCTCCGGAGGCAAACCGCGCGTAGTTATCAAACGCCAGCACCGTTTTATCATCCAGCGGATAATAATAGTTGTACTGAATCTCGGTGGTATTAAACCGCGTATCACTGCCGAGTGACGGCGCATACCAGGTATAACGCAGATCCAGCGCCTGCCCCTGACGGGCATTCGGCAGGAAATCCCGGCTGTCATAACTGAAGGTGGCGCTGACCCCGGAACTGACTGCATGCCGGTCATAATCATGCTCATCCATATAGCGGCTGAACGGTTTATCCGGCGAGGCCGCATTCAGTGTGCTGAAATCCCAGCCTAACCCGATATAGGTATTATCCGCCACTCGGCGCAGCAGTGACGGCGTCAGCCGCAGTTGCTGTGACTTATATTCACCGAAATGATCTTTGACACGCCCGGCCTGATAGCCTTTCCCCCAGTAATCCGTCGGCACATTATTGATCGTGCCGCTGAGATAAAAACGCCAGTTATCATTATCCAGATAGGTGTAATTATTCAGGTTCAGCCCGAACGCCCCGGTTGAGGAGGCAAAACCACTGAGGGATAAGGTGGATATTTTACTGTCAGGATCACTATCCGCCTGATACATACCGACCAGCGCCACCCCGACGCCTAATTCCAGTTCAGGGGTATAAAACGGCCCGGGTAACCCCCCCCAGTCGATGGTTTTGCTGCGGTCAAATTGGTTATTACTGCCCAGTCCGGACAGTGCATCATCAATTTGTTCCCGTGAGGGTAAATAACCGGCCTTTGCTGTGTGAACCGCCACCAGACCGGCAAATGCCAGCCCGGCGGAAAAATAACGAAATATCATTAAAAACGGAATTCTCCGGAAATAAAGAAACTGTTACGGTTATTAAAACCCACTTCTGAGATTATATTAAAATTGCGGGTCACTTCTAACCGGGCGCCGACCAGGTTGCTCCATTTATGAGCAAGATGCTGTTCAACATCGAATTTCATATCGCCGGGGATCATATTTTCCATGCCTCCCGGTAACGATAAGTTTAATCCGCTGATATCCCCTTTGAAACGCTGGGTAATATCCTGATACATAGCACCGGTCCAGACCTGTAATTTGGTATTTCCCTGACCGGCAATTAACGGTGAAAAAACAAATTCATAACCGACGCGGGGTGAAACAACCAATGCTTTAATATCACCGTCAAGGATATCAAGATTGGTTTTGGTATAGTTAACATCGACTGTACCGAAGAATTGCTCATAGGCACCGGCAAAAGTCACACCCGCACCATAAGTTTTCCCTTCGAAATCCAGTTTAAAGGGCTGACCTTCAATCTTAGAGTCAAGATTAATATTATGTATTTTTCCAAACATCTTAACATCCACCGAACCACCGGCCAGTGTTGTGTCAGATTTACCCTTTGTTTTTCCGTATAAACCATACACATTCATAAACGGAAATACCCATGAGTCTAACTTCAGCATATGGGTTTCTGTTTTTTCACGGGTATGACCGGCATCAATGTTAATACCTTCAACCGATGCTTTAAAAAGGCCTTCACCGACGACAATTTTTGTCGGCATAATAAAACCGATTTTATCCACAACAATATCCTGCCGCAGATTCATATAGTTATAACCGACACCAAACGGCTCGGGAAGATCATAACCACGGGCGCGGGCTTCATCGCCCCAGATAGGCAGAATACGGGATTTGGATTCAGAAGGACGGGTGGCATCAGGAGAGCCATCGTCATTTTGTGCAGAGCCGCCGGACTGGCTGACACTTAACGACAGAGTCGGGCCGTCAGCATAAGAAAAAGCGCTCAGGCTCAGTGAGCCGGTAATAATCAGAGTATGAAGTATCGGGCGTAACATAATATAAGCCGGTTTTGTTTAATTAAATGGTGATGAATTCTAACGGCTAATCCCCTCTGATTACGAGCTTTCTGTGCGATAATTAGTAATAATTGCTATGTACGTAACGTTATTGTCATTTACAGTAATAATAACTTAACATTATCATAATAAAATACACAGTAAATATGTAACCTGAAATATAAAACATTAATATCCATATAATCACATCGTATATTTTATATTAGATGCAATAATTTAAATAATAAGATCATTAACTTTCAATATTGCGGACATTATGCTATTTCCTTATAACTATAAACGCACCATCAACCCCACTAAATAATTAAAGGATACCAATATGCCTATTGCAGAGCCACGCAGAGATGACGTCATGACTGACTACGGTACACTTAATCGTCTTTATCCACAGACTGTTACATATAAAGTTGATAATAAAAATTATATTCTTATGGAAGATGAAAATGGTGAATTCCTCATCAAAGAAATCAGCCAGAAAGGGAAACTGGATAAAGATATTTCAAGTGGTCAATTCTCAAGATATTTCGACATCATTCAGGTAGCCTATGATGATAAAAATAAAAATACATATATTTGCGCTATCAGTTTAGGAGGAAAGAAAATGAAATTATTCCAGGCAAATAACCTGGGGATAGATAAAAAGTATTCCAAAGATTATGTCATCAACGGCCGGAAATCATTTAACTTCTTTTTCATTGACGGGTTACTCCATCTTTTTGAATGCGATGAAGACAACAAAGGCCGCTATAGTATTTATTCAATTTCTTTTTAATAAAAACCAATATTACTTTAGCATTAAAAACATCAAAATAAGTTGTAATTACGGGAGGCTTTAATTTATTATATCCGGATTATTCAGAAACAGTTATTATTCATGGATAGAATTTAACTGTTATAAGTCCTGAATCCTGGTTATAAGATAATATGTCTGATAATAAAATAGTAGATTCCTGCTGTCTCCCTGCAAAAGCCACGTTATTTTCATTACGTGGCTTTTCAGCATCAGCACCGTGATACCCGTCTGACTTCCCCGGTTTTGCGATCTTCCTCCACCCTTTTCAATAATTCACCGCGGTACAGGAAGGAATCCCCTCTTTCATCATAATCTGTGTTATTTTAAGCATATTAATGAAGACAATCCCGGGAACGGGCAGTTGATAAACCGTAACTCTTTCAGAGTGTTAACAGAATCCTTATGACTGACAACCAAAACTTTGACTCCCATACACCCATGATGCAGCAGTACTTCCGGCTCAAGGCACAACATCCGGATATTCTGATGTTTTACCGGATGGGTGACTTCTATGAGCTGTTCTTTGATGATGCCAAACGGGCAGCACAGTTACTGGATATTTCACTGACCAAACGCGGCCAGACCGCCGGTCAGCCGATCCCGATGGCCGGTGTGCCGCATCATGCGGTTGAGGGATACCTGGCAAAACTGGTTCAGCTCGGGGAATCCGTTGCCATCTGTGAGCAAATCGGCGATCCGGCCACCAGCAAAGGCCCGGTGGAGCGCAAAGTGATTCGTATCGTCACACCGGGAACGGTCAGTGATGAAGCGCTGTTACAGGAGCGTCAGGATAACCTGCTCGCCGCTGTCTGGCAGGATGCGCGCGGCTTTGGTTACGCCACTCTGGATATCACATCCGGCCGTTTCCGTATCCTCCAGTTAGACGATAAAGACGCGATGGCCGCGGAATTACAGCGCACCCGCCCGGCAGAGCTGCTCTACCCGGAAGATATGGCGGATTTCGCCATTATTCAGAATCAGAAAGGGCTGCGCCGCCGTCCGTTGTGGGAATTTGAGCTCGAAACTGCTCGTCAGCAGCTGACATTACAGTTCGGCACCCGGGATTTGCACGGCTTCGGCGTGGAAAATGCTCCGCTGGCCTTACAGGCCGCCGGATGTCTTCTGCAATATGTCAAAGATACCCAGCGCACCTCGCTGCCGCATATCCGCAGTGTGACCCTGGAAAATCTGCAGGAAAATGTGATTCTGGATGCAGCCACGCGCCGCAATCTGGAAATTACCCAGAACCTCAGCGGCGGCACCGAAAATACCCTGTCGTCCGTACTGGATCTGTGTGTCACCCCGATGGGCAGCCGGATGCTCAAGCGCTGGCTGCACTCCCCGCTGCGTGACAGAGCCGTGCTCGCCAACCGCCAGCAGGCGATTGCCGCGCTGATGGAAATCAGCCCGGATTTACAGCCGGTTCTGCGCCAGATTGGCGATCTGGAACGAGTGCTGGCACGTCTGGCACTGCGCACCGCCCGTCCGCGCGACCTGGCGCGGATGCGCCATGCTTTTTCACAGTATCCGGATATTCAGGCACAGCTGAGTGCAGTATCTGATCCGTATATTCAGACACTGCAACAGCGTATTGGTCAGTTTGACGAATTACAGGCTCTGCTGGAGCGGGCCGTTGTTGAAGCGCCGCCGGTACTGGTGCGTGACGGCGGTGTGATTGCCCCGGGCTACAATGAAGAGCTGGATGAGTGGCGTGCACTGGCGGACGGTGCCAGTGATTATCTCGATAAACTGGAAATCCGCGAGCGGGAAAAACTCGGCATCGATACACTGAAAGTCGGGTTTAATGGTGTCCACGGTTACTATATTCAGGTCAGCCGCGGACAAAGCCACCTGGTACCGATCCATTACGTCCGCCGTCAGACCCTGAAAAATGCCGAGCGCTACATCATCCCGGAACTGAAAGAGTATGAAGATAAGGTTCTGACCTCCAAAAGCAAAGCGCTGGCGATTGAAAAAGCCCTTTATGATGAGTTATTTGATCTGCTGCTTCCGCACCTGGAAGCTCTGCAGCTCAGCTCTGATACCCTGGCGGAACTGGATGTGCTCACCAACCTGGCCGAGCGCGCGGAAACCCTCAATTACACCTGCCCGCAACTGACGGATAAAGTCGGTATTCAGATCACCGGCGGTCGTCACCCTGTTGTCGAACATGTACTGACAGAGCCGTTTATCGCCAACCCGCTGACGATGTCACCACAGCGCCGCCTGCTGATCATCACCGGCCCGAACATGGGCGGTAAGAGTACCTATATGCGGCAGACAGCGCTTATCGCACTGCTCGCCTATATCGGCAGTTTTGTACCGGCGGAAAAAGCCGTTATCGGCCCGGTGGATCGGATTTTCACCCGCGTCGGGGCATCGGATGATCTCGCTTCCGGCCGCTCCACCTTTATGGTGGAAATGACCGAAACCGCCAATATCCTGCATAACGCCACAGAGCAGAGCCTGGTACTGATGGATGAAATCGGGCGCGGCACATCCACCTATGATGGTTTATCGCTGGCCTGGGCTTGTGCGGAAAGCCTGGCGAACCGTATCAAAGCACTGACACTGTTCGCCACCCACTATTTCGAGCTGACCACGCTGCCGGAAAAACTGGAAGGCGTGGCCAATATCCATCTGGATGCGGTTGAGCACGGCGACACCATTGCCTTTATGCACAGTGTGCAGGATGGTGCGGCCAGCAAAAGTTACGGCCTTGCGGTCGCCCTGCTCGCCGGCGTGCCACGTGATGTGATTAAACGCGCGAAGCAGAAGTTGCGCGAGCTGGAATCGCTGTCACTGAATGCAACGGCAAGCCATGTGGAAACACCGCAAATGAATCTGCTGGATAACCCGGAGGAAGCGGCTCCGGCACTGGATGCGCTGGCGGGGATTAACCCGGATTCACTGACACCGCGTCAGGCACTGGACTGGCTCTACCGCCTGAAAGAGATGCTCTGACAGCCGGACAAAAGAAAAGGGGGGAATAAATTCCCCCTTTTACATGAATAATATTTATAACTGCTCTGAGAACGCTGTTTTACGGATCACTCAGTTAAACAGTGAATTCTCACATAACCCGTGGTTGTGCAGGATATCCTTCAGGCGGCGTAAACCTTCCACCTGAATCTGCCGCACACGTTCGCGGGTTAAACCAATCTCGCGTCCCACATCTTCCAGTGTCTCCGCCTCATAGCCCAGCAAACCAAAACGACGCGCCAGCACTTCCCGCTGCTTCGGATTCAGTTCATACAGCCATTTCACAATGCTCTGCTGCATGTTGTTATCCTGCAGCCGGTTTTCCGGTGTGACATCATTTTCGTCAGACAGAATATCCAGCAGTGCTTTATCTGAATCCGCACCCACCGGGACATCCACTGAGGTGATGCGCTCATTCAGACGCAGCATACGGCTGACATCATCTACCGGTTTATCCAGCTGCTCGGCAATTTCTTCCGCTGTCGGCTCATGATCCAGCTTTTGTGCCAGCTCACGGGCGGTGCGCAGATAGACATTCAGTTCTTTGACAATATGGATAGGGAGACGGATGGTGCGGGTCTGGTTCATGATAGCCCGTTCAATAGTCTGACGGATCCACCATGTTGCATAGGTAGAAAAACGGAAGCCTTTCTCCGGATCAAATTTCTCCACCGCGCGGATCAGCCCGAGGTTACCCTCTTCGATCAGATCAAGCAGCGCCAGCCCGCGATTACTGTAGCGGCGGGAAATCTTAACCACCAGACGGAGGTTACTTTCAATCATACGCTGGCGCGCTGCGGTATCACCCCGCAGGGCGCGCCGTGCAAAAAAGACTTCTTCTTCTGCGCTGAGCAGCGGTGAAAAGCCTATCTCACCAAGATAAAGCTGAGTAGCATCCAGGACACGCTGGCTGACACTCTGCACGAACTCAATGTCCGGGCCGGGATCGTCAGATTCGCTCTCCTCTGCCAGCTGCTTCTCATCAAACAGCTCTTCATCTTCATCCTGCCCGGCGGCAAAATTTTCGTCGTATAACTCGTTAGCGTTCAGTGGATTACGGCTCATCAGCTTGCTCCTACCCCGATAATTCAGGCAGAACAAGCTGTTCTGCCGTTTATCGCTGCGGTAAGTACTGCAGCGGGTTGACTGATTTTCCCTTGTAACGAATTTCAAAGTGTAATCTTACAGATGTGGTTCCGCTGCTGCCCATCGTGGCAATTTTCTGACCAGCTGCGACGTCCTGCTGATCTTTAACCAGGATGGAATCGTTATGCGCGTAGGCTGTCAGGAAATCATCATTGTGCTTGATGATGACCAGATTACCGTAGCCGCGTAACGCATTACCGGTATACACCACTTTACCCGGCGCTGAAGCAAAAACAGGCTGTCCACGTGTACCACCGATATCAATACCTCGGTTACCGCTGGTAGGTCCTGTGTAGTTGGAAATGACTTTGCCTTCCGCTGGCCAGCCCCATTTAAAGGAACCACTATTTACGGCGACAGGCGCGCTGGTTGTTGTTGCCGGTGCGGTAACGGCTGCGGTTGTTGCCGCTGTGGTGGCGGCAGTGCCGTTATTCGCTTTTGCCTGTGCGGTGACCTGAGATGAGAGCATCTTACCGCCGGCCGGTTTAGCGCCTGCAGATTCAGAATACGCATTAGTTGGTTGAGAATCAACCACCCCGTTTTGCGGAGTATTCCTATTTGTTGCGACCTGAGTACCGCTGCTGACCGGTGCAACATTGTTGCCGCCGCCGTTGCTTAACCGAATCACCTGCCCTTCGTTCAGGCTGTACGGCTCAGGAATATTGTTCTGTGATGCCAGTTCGCGGAAGTCAGATCCGGAGATATAAGCGATGTAAAATAATGTATCACCGCGCTGAACCGTATAGGTATTTCCGCTGTAACTGCCTTTCGGGATCGCATCATAATTACGGTTGTACTGAATCCGGCCATCGCTGCTGGTCTGCACATTGGCAGAGCGCGGCTGCTGCACACTCCGGCTGACCGGCTGTGTGTTATTGGCGGAACTGAGCTGAGGACGTACCGGCATCGGTGTGGACACAGATGTACTGTTGTTATCATTGCCTGCTGTCATTACCGGTGCACTGCTGCTTTCGTCCACACTGCTGATTGGTGCGGCATGATACGGCGTTGAGCATCCGGCCAGAACCGTGCTCATCAGTGACCCAATTGCAACCCATCGTATTGTTTTCATAGGGTTTCTTGAGTTCATATTCCTTCTCCCGAAACTGGAAATAGTGCGAAAACTGACAATCAGAAAGTCACCACGCGGCCGCAGGCCACATGGCAGGATTGTATTATTAAAACAGATACTAAGCGAAATGAAAAAGTCTTGTTACCAAAATAGCCATTTTTATCCCAGATCGCCGTGAATCAGGGGAACAAACCGGACTGTTCCGATCGATTGGGTATGAAAATCATTGCCCCGGCGGCGGATCAGTTTAAGCATCTGCTGCTGTTCCCCCACCGGTATCACCATCCGGCCGTTATCCGCCAGCTGACTGAGCAGCGCCGGCGGGATATCACTGGCGGCGGCGGTGACAATAATGCCGTCAAACGGACCACGGGACGGCCAGCCTTCCCAGCCGTCACCGTGACGGGTGGAAATATTATGCAGATCAAGCTGTTTAAAGCGGCGTTTGGCATGCCACTGCAGTCCCTTAACCCGCTCAACAGAGTAAACATGCGCCGCAAGGTGTGCGAGGATCGCCGTCTGATAGCCGGAGCCGGTGCCGATTTCCAGCACATGCGCCTGCGGAGCCGGATCCAGCAGTTCTGTCATCTTAGCCACCATAAACGGCTGGGAGATGGTCTGCCCGTAGCCAATCGGCAGCGCGGTATTGTCGTAAGCTTTGTGTGTCAGCGCCTCATCGACAAAATTCTCCCGCGGGACAGCCGCCATCGCCTGTAACAGACGTTCATCGCGGATCCCGGCCTGACGTAACTGTGTAATCAGATCCTGTACCACCCGGCGGATCATTCCTGTATCACCCCTGCTTTTTGTAACCAGTCTTCTAATTTTTCCTGCACGCTGTAGGCGGTCAGATCAACATGCAGCGGCGTGACAGAGACATAACCTGCATCCACCGCCGCGAAATCGGTATCCGGCCCGGTGTCCAGTTTTTCCCCCGGAGGGCCGAGCCAGTACAGCGGATTTCCTTTCGGATCCATCTGTGTGTAGACCACATCCGGTGCCCGGCGCGTTCCGCAGCGGGTCACTTTCATTCCTTTGATCTCACTGAGCGGAACATCCGGCACATTCACGTTCAGAATATTACCGGCCCGTAACGGCACTTGCTGCAGCATGGTCAGCAGACGGCAGGTAATTTCCGCTGCTGTATCATAATGGGTTTCGCCGTTCAGGGAGACCGCAATCGCCGGTAATCCCAGGTGACGTCCTTCCATTGCCGCAGCAACCGTACCGGAGTAGATCACATCATCCCCGAGGTTCGGGCCGCAGTTAATCCCGGAAACCACAATTTCCGGGCGCGGGCGCATCAGCAGATTAGCACCGATATAGACACAATCCGTCGGCGTGCCTTCCACCAGCGCAATATCGCTGTTCTCATGCACTACCGTACGCAGCGGGCGGTCGAGTGTCAGCGCGTTGGATGCCCCGCTGCGGTTGCGATCAGGTGCAACCACCTGCACATGGTAAGTGCGCCGCAGCGCCTCAGACAATGTCCGGATCCCCGGCGCACTGACGCCGTCATCATTACTCACCAGAATTCGCAGCACAACGGTATCCTTTTTTATCAGTAACAGCTCGTTTATCACGACAGAAAACTATTTTATCAAGTTAGCCGCGATAAAAAAGGGTTATAACAGATTTAGTCTGATTGCTTTTTTCATATTCAGCTGCATGATACTTGTATTATTTATGACTGAAAGGATTTCTGCATGGCTATCTGTAAACGAATCACAGCTACCCTGTTCACCGCACTGACTGCCGGACTGCTTCTGGTATCAGAGGCATTCGCGCTGTCACCTCAGGAAGAGACCAGAGTGGAAAACCTGCTGACCGCTGTCGGGAAGCAGGAACAGCTGATTTTTATCCGCAACGGCAGTGAGCATAATGCCGCCGACGCGGAATCACATCTGTGCCTGAAATTAAGCAAAACGAAAAAACGTCTGAGCACCGCAGAACAGTTTGTGGATAAAGTGGCATCCGGCTCCTCCATCAGCGGTAAGCCGTATCAGGTAAAACTGCCGGGCAAAGATCCGGTGGATGCCAAAGTGTATCTGACTGAATTGCTGGCGGAAACAGACAAAGCCGCCGCAGCAAAACCTGAATAAAAAACAGAACGAAAAAAGGGGCGGAATAATTTCCGCCCCTTTTTTATGTTAATCAGTCTGTTGATTATTCACTGAATTCCGCCGCCTGATCCGCTTCCAGCTCAATAATTTCGCGGATAACACTGGTGGCAAAACTGCCGGCCGGCAGGAAGAAGGATAAACGGACGGTTTCATCATCCATCCATTCAGATGTGAAATGCTCCGGATACAACATCAGCGCTCGGCGGGCATTATCCGCCCCCTCTTTTTCCGCCAGTTGCCACAGTGATTGCCACGGTGCCAGCTGTCCTGTTTCAAAGGCCAGTGCCGCATCCTGAGACCCCAGATCACCCTTGCCCGGTAACGGCGCTGTAATGCGCAGTTCACGGTTATCCAGACGCTGCTGTACATCCGCCAGTTCATCCGCCTGAACCGCAAACCAGCTGCCGCGCCCGGCGAGCTGTACCGCATCACCCTGCAATGCGGTTGCCTGAAGCTGCTGTGTCAGACGGGCGTCCGCCACCGCGTTAAACATCGCACTGCGGGCAGCGGAGAGATAAAAACCGCGTTTGCTGCGATCTTTCACACTGATTTCGCCGTCAGCCCAGCGCTGTGCGAAATGCAGATTCTGGCCGTTGCGCCCGAAACGCTGCTCACCGAAATAATTCGGCACCCCGGACTGCGCAATCTGCTGCAGACGCTGTTCTGTCGCGGCGCGATCGCTGATCCGGCGCAGCACAATAGTAAACTGATTACCTTTCAGCGCACCGATCCGTAATTTGCGTTTCTGGCGGTTAACCGCCAGGACTTCGCAGCCTTCAAGCTGCATCTGCGCGAAATCCGGTGTTTCTTTTCCCGGCATCTGCAGGCAGAACCACTGCTCGGTGACCGCATGGCGATCTTTCAGCCCGGCGTAGCTGACAGCACGGGCGGCGATTTTCGCAAATTTGGCCAGTTCTTCCGCCACAAACCGCGTGTTACAGCCGGTTTTGCGGATACGGACCATCACATGTTCGCCGTCACCGTCAGGTTCAAACCCCAAATCTTCCTGCACCAAAAAATCTTCCGGCTGTGCTTTCAGTACCCCGGTGGCCGCTGGTTTACCGTGGAAATAACTGACCGGGAGACTCATGCTTCAGCCTTCACAAGCAGCGCTACCGCCTCACAGGCGATCCCTTCTTTGCGGCCAGTGAAACCGAGTTTTTCGGTGGTGGTGGCTTTCACATTGATATCATCCATATGACACTGCAAATCTTCCGCCAGATTCACCCGCATCTGCGGGATATGCGGCAGCATTTTCGGTGCCTGGGCGATAATAGTGACATCCAGATTACCCAGTCTGTAGCCTTTTTCCTGAATACGACGGAATGCCTCACGCAGCAGCACACGGCTGTCCGCGCCTTTATAGGCCGGATCCGTATCGGGGAATAATTTGCCGATATCCCCCAGCGCCGCCGCACCCAGCAATGCGTCGGTGGCCGCATGCAGAGCGACATCACCGTCGGAATGCGCCAGTAATCCCTGTTCGTAAGGAATGCGGACGCCCGCAATCACAATCGGGCCTTCGCCGCCGAAGGCATGAACATCAAAACCGTGTCCGATTCTCATCATGTTGTCTGTTCCTTATTGTTATTGGACAGGTAGAACCCGGCAAGTGCGAGATCTTCCGGCTGTGTGACTTTAATATTGTCCGCGCGGCCGGGCACCAGCAACGGCTGATAGCCGCAAAACTCCAGCGCGGAGGCTTCATCAGTGATCACTGCCTGCTGAGACAGCGCCTGCTGCAGACAGGTGCGCAGCAGATGAAGCGGGAAAAATTGCGGGGTCAGGGCGTGCCACAACTGTGTGCGCTCAACAGTGTGATCAATACCGGTATATCCGGCAGATGCCACACCCCGCTTCATGGTATCACGTACCGGTGAGGCCAGAATCGCCCCCTGCACGCGGTTACCGGTTTGTGTGTCTGACATCACGGCCAGCAGCCGGTTCAGATCTGTCAGTTGCAGACAGGGACGCGCTGCGTCATGTACCAGCACCCAGCTGTTTTCCGGAGTATGCTCAGCGAGATAATCGAGACCGGCCAGGACAGAATCCGCGCGCTCACCACCGCCGGTGACAGTTCGGATCCGGGGATGCCGCGCGACCGGTAATGTACTGAAAACCGTATCCTGCGGATGCAGCGCCACGACCACCTGTGTGATGCGCGGGTGTTCCAGCAGAATAGCGAGGGTATGTTCCAGAATGGTTTTTCCGGCAATAATCAGGTATTGCTTGGGGCATTCGCACTGCATGCGGGTACCGGTACCGGCGGCCGGGATCAGCGCCGTGACCGGAGCATCATCAGAAATACCGGACAGATCCGGTGCCGGTTGTGCGCCGGTCATTGCGGAAGAAAGTATTGTCATAAGGATTAGTTACTGCGACTTTGTGGCTGCGCATTCTGCTGTGTCCGTTTTTCGGACAGGACCCGGTAAAAGCTTTCGCCGGGCTTGATCATGCCTAATTCACTGCGCCCGCGCTCTTCGATGGCCTCAAGCCCGTCGTTCAGATCGCCGATCTCAGCAAACAGCTGTTCGTTACGGGCTTTGAGCTTCGCATTTACCTGTTCTGATGCAGCAACATCTTCACTGACCTGTACATAGTCGTGAATACCGTTTTTCCCTAACCACAATGAATATTGCAGCCAGCCCAGAATAACTAAAAGTAATAGCGTCAGTTTGCCCATCACCGCCCCCGAAAAGATCGGCTAATCTTCCCATAAGATCGGCGCAGATGCTACTGTTCCGTCCGTTATTCGGACAGAAGATCAGTAAACATCCCGCTGATAACGTTTTGCTGTCCGTAATCCGTTCAGAAAAACCTGTGCCTCTTCTGCGGACATCGCCCCTTCACTGCGGATAATATCCAGTAATGCGGCATCCGTGTCTTTTGCCATCCGGAAAGCATCCCCGCACACATATACGTACGCGCCCTGCTCCAGCCAGCGCCAGACGGTTTCCCGCATTTCAGACAGCTTATCCTGCACATAAATCTTCTGCGGCTGATCCCGCGACCAGGCGGTTGTCAGCTCCGTCAGTACGCCCTGACGCACAAAATCTGTCAGCTCTGTCTCATACAGAAAATCGCTTTTTTCATGCGGATTGCCGGTAATCAGCCAGTTTTTTCCGCCGGATTGCTGAGCCGCACGCTGCTGAAGAAACGCACGGAACGGCGCAATGCCGGTACCCGGCCCTATCATAATCACCGGTTTTTCCGGGTCATCCGGCAGGCGGAAGTGATCATTGTGTTCCACAAAACAGGCAACCGTATCCCCGGGCTGTAACTGATGCGCCAGGTAACGGGTTGCCGCACCGTAGCGGGTACGCCCGTCAGTCCGGAACTCCACCACCCCGGCGGTCAGATGCACTTCATCCGGTGAGACCAGCGGCGACGAGGAAATGGAGTATAAACGCGGCATCAGCGGCGGCAGGCAATCCACCCAGGCCTGTGCGGAGGTCTGCACGGCAAACTCACGCACCATATCCGCCACCGGTCTGCGCTGTGCGTACGATATCAGTTGCTGCGGATCCGCAATCATATCCAGCAGTTCCGGCGCGTTACTGACGCGGGCGTAAGCCGCCACAACCGGTGCACTGTTGATGGTCAGCTCACACTGCGTCATCAGGGCGTCACGCAGAGAATACGATTTCCCTTTCAGCATGACACGCTCAGTACCGTCAAACCAGAGCAGTCCCAGCAGCTCACTGACCAGCTCCGGGCTGTTTTCCGGATACACACCCAGCGCATCACCGGTCTGATACTGCAACCCGGTGCCGCGGATATCCAGCACAATCTGACAGACATGCTTTTCCGATTCCGGTGCGGTCAGGCGCACAGCGCGGCGCAAAACCGCAGACTGTGGTTTATCACGCTGATGCGGCTGTGAATCAATCTGCACCACCGTATTGTGAGTGAAGCGGCTGAGCCGCTCTTCATCTGCCGGCGGTGTCAGATTCAGCAGCTCAGGGAGTAACTGAGAGATCCAGTTATCTGCGGTAACCTGATAATCGCTGTCTGCTTCCGCACGCGGCAGGATCCGCTGCGCCCCGAGGGCATGCAGGCGGTTATCAAAATTCTTTCCGGCCTGACAAAACTGCGGATACGCCCGGTTACCCAGCGCCAGCACCGCGTAACGGATTTTTGTCAGCGAAGGTGCCTGAACAGAATGAAGGAAATGAAACAGCGGCAGGGCTTCTTCCGGTGCATCACCATCCCCGGTGGTGGCACAGATAAGCACTACCAGCGGTGATTCCGGAAATGCAGTCAGTGAGAGATCTCCGGCATTTACCAGACGTACCGCCCGCTGCGCACTGAACAACTGATCCCGCAGGGATTCCGCCACACGCCGGGCGTTACCGGTCTGAGATGCGGCGATCAGCAAAATATCCGCCGGTTCCCGTTCCGCCGCAGACGGCGCTGCCCGTTCACGGCACCAGGCCGATAACCAATTCAGCTGTTGCGGAGTCAGTCTGTCAAGTAAGGGTTGCAGGTGCTGCCAGTCAGGCGCGGAGAGCGGAGAGGTTGTGATCGGCGATGTCATAGTAAACCCGGTAAATGAGTGTATTCGTTATTATTCTGACGTTCCAACATAGAGAAAAGTACCGGTTTTGTCGATGAAAAATAGCAGGGCATTTCTGTTATTTATTCGCCACTTTGCTGTTTTTTGGTAACATTTTCACTGAATATTGCGTAAAATGACGCTTTTATTATGCCATACCGTCATTATCCGGAGAGAGTTATGAGCACCACGATTTTTAAAGAGTTCCAGTTCGAAGCCGCCCACCGCCTGCCGCATGTCCCGGAAGGCCATAAATGCGGGCGTCTGCACGGGCATTCCTTTCTTGTCCGTCTGGAGCTGAATGGTGAGGTGGATGCACATACCGGCTGGCTGATCGATTTTGCTGAGGTCAAACAGGCATTTAAACCGATTTATGACCGTCTGGATCATCACTACCTCAATGAGATCCCGGGGCTGGAAAACCCGACCAGTGAAGTGCTGGCGGAGTGGATCTGGCAGCAGACCAAACCGCTGCTGCCGATGCTGAGTGCCGTGCTGGTCAAAGAGACCTGTACCGCCGGCTGTATTTACCGCGGTGAATAATCAGGCAATATTAAGATATTTATGAGTCTGCATCGAGAAACGCCAGTTACGCGCGATGCAGGTCTCAATACAGAGAGCAGTGGCCGCCGGTTTCTGACTGATCGGCTGCAACGCCACCACCGGCTGTTTATCCCCCGGCAGTTTCGCCAGCAATAAATCCAGTTCATCAATATCCCGCTGCCGCCCGACCGGATGTTTCACCTCATCAGCCCGCAGCAGTGAAGGTGTCAGCACATCATAACCGCCGCGCATATTCACTTTCGGGGAAACGGTTACCCAGGTTTTCTCACTGCACTGCACCGGTTGTGTACCGCTGGTTTCAATCTGGCACTGATAACCCCGCGCTTCGAGCACCGCCGTCAGCGGCCGCAAATCATATAAACACGGTTCACCGCCGGTGATCACAACATGGCGGGCTGTATAACCTTTCGCCTCAAACTGCATAATAATGCTGTCTGCATCCAGAGAGGCCCAGCGGTCGTCCTCCTCTGTTTTACTCATCATGTCTTCTGCTGAACAGACTTTTTCCGGTAACTGTTCCCAGGTATGTTTGGTATCACACCAGCTGCACCCGACCGGACAGCGCTGTAAGCGGACAAAAATCGCCGGAACGCCGGTAAAAACCCCTTCGCCCTGCAATGTCTGAAAGATTTCGTTAATAGGGTATTGCATCACTCATCTGTTCCTTACGTTTAAGGCCGTATTATTGCAGATAATTATCCCGTCAGCATGACTCTTTATGTTAAAGTACCGGGTTGACTCTGACCGCGTTTCACATCAGTAAAAACGCTGCTAATCATGACAGCGACAGGATTAATTACATGAAAGAAAATAATACGGCGCTACGACGGGGGCTTACAGGGCGGCACATCCGCTTTATGGCACTCGGATCGGCGATAGGCACCGGCCTGTTTTACGGCTCGGCAGCCTCTATTGAGCAGGCGGGTCCTGCTGTTCTGCTGGCTTACCTTATCGGGGGTGCGGCAGTCTTTATGGTGATGCGTGCGCTGGGCGAAATGGCAGTCCACCATCCGGTACCGGGTTCATTTTCACAATATGCCAGCCATTATATGGGGCCGCTCGCCGGGTTCCTCACCGGCTGGAACTATGTTTTTGAAATGCTGATTGTCTGTCTCGCGGACGTCACCGCCTTCGGCTTCTATATGAAGCTCTGGTTCCCGGATGTCGATCAGTGGATCTGGGTACTGGGGATTGTGTGTTTCATTGGCGCGCTGAATTTATGTCACGTTAAGATATTCGGGGAGATGGAGTTCTGGCTCTCGATTGTCAAAGTGACCGCGATTATCGCCATGATTGTCGGCGGCGCGGCGATTATGCTGTTCGGCTTCGGCCAGGAAACCGCCCATCCGACCGGTATCAGTAACTTATGGGAATTCGGCGGCTTTATGCCGAACGGAATAAGCGGGGTAATAGCCTCACTGGCCATTGTGATGTTTGCCTTCGGCGGCATTGAAGTGATCGGTATCACTGCCAGTGAAGCACAAAACCCGGAAAAAACCATTCCGAAAGCGATCAACGCAGTACCGCTGCGTATTCTGCTGTTCTATGTGCTGACACTGTTTATCCTGATGTGTATCTTCCCGTGGAACCAGATCGGCCATAACGGCAGCCCGTTTGTGCAGATTTTCGAGAAACTGAATATCTCCTACGCGGCCAACATTCTGAACCTGGTGGTGATCACCGCAGCCGTTTCTGCCATTAACAGTGATATCTTCGGTGCAGGCCGGATGATGTACGGCATGGCGCAGGAAGGTCAGGCACCGAAATCCTTTATGAAGCTCACCAAAAACGGTGTGCCGTGGATGACAGTTCTGGTGATGAGTGCAGTTCTGCTGGTCGGCGTGGTGCTTAACTACCTGATCCCGGAAAAAATCTTCATCATTATCGCCTCTATCGCAACCTTCGCGACCGTCTGGGTCTGGCTGATGATTCTGTTATCTCAGGTGGCAATGCGCCGTAAGATGAAACCGGAAGAGGTCAAAACCCTGAAATTCCCTGTACCGATGTGGCCGGTTGCGCCCGCTCTGACCATCGCCTTTATGGTCTTTGTGATCGCCCTTCTGGGTTACTTCCCGGATACACGTGTGGCACTGATGGTGGGGATTGCCTGGGTGGTAATTCTGACTGTTGGTTATTTTGCCGGTGTGAAAAAACGGGTATAAACAGACAACTCACTGTTCTGAAAACACGAAACCGGGTGAATCATACACCCGGTTTTTTTATGTCCGGTATCAGGGTTCGCTGTTGAT
This sequence comes from Morganella sp. HSTU-ASny43, assembly GCF_022819185.1. Taxonomy (NCBI): domain Bacteria; kingdom Pseudomonadati; phylum Pseudomonadota; class Gammaproteobacteria; order Enterobacterales; family Morganellaceae; genus Morganella; species Morganella sp. HSTU-ASny43. Next base: position 2,742 of record NZ_WSPG01000002.1, on the reverse strand, counting down.
ACGCTGAATACGGGAGCCCATAATCTGTAACGTTCTGAGCACCATATTGATGCCTTTGAGCGTGTCCTGATCTTTCAGTAATTTATAGGTATTACGGAAATTGTACTTTTCATCACTGTACATCATTTCCATTTTGGCCTTGTTCAGCGCCAGTCCGCTTTCCCACAATAATGCGATACCTGATTCCGCATTATCCGCCAGTTTATTGACCTCATTCTTGCCGATAATATCGACCAGATCCGAGACCAGAGACAGCAAATCAATCACATTATCAAAGCGGTTCAGCTGCATTAATACCGCCAGTTTTTCCGCTGTTTGTGCGGATAATTCAGGCTGTGGCGCAGCAGTCTGTTCATTCATCTGTTCTGTTGCAGACATTGCAGTTTCCTCTGTTATACCAGGCCGCGAACGGTTGACCAGTACAGCCCGCGGTTAAAACCGGTACGCAGCAGGCCACCCAGCTTTGTCGCCGGTGTCGGTAACACATCATGCTTATAATCATACTGAAGCGGCATCCCTGCATTCAGCCCCATCTGGGCGACTGCCTGAACCCGTCCGTCATAAATGGCGGTGGTATAGCCGAAACGCATCTCGCCGATAATATTATCCACCACGACAGTCGACTGGTTATGGCAACTGCCGGCCGCTTTACTGATAGGCAGATCCACAGTATCCCCGAGGACATACACGTTTTTCAGTCCGTACACCTGCAACGTTTCCGGATCTGTCGGCAGCCAGCCCTCTTCCGGATCGCCGTCGGATAATCCGGTATTACGTACCGATTCCACCGCAGAAATCGGTGGCGTACCTATCAGCAGATCAAACGGCTGCTCTTCCCCTTCTTTGGAATACGCAATTTTCTTTTCAGGGCAGACACGCTCCAGGGTAAAACCGCGCTGAGCCTGAATATTACGCTCCTGAAAGACCGCCGGCAGGACTTCACAGACATCTTTCTGCATAAACAGGCAGTTACGTAATAACTGAGATACTGTCGGATAGGTATAAACGATTTCGATATCCTGGCGGACACGACGCTGACGGAAATAATCATCCAGCATCAGCGTGGTTTCCATCGGTGCGATACCACACTGGTGAGGAACATTCGGGGTATTCGGGAAAGAAACCGTAATAAAAATCCGGCCTTTTTCGAATTTTGCCAGCTTTTCAGCCAACTGGCGAGCGGGTTGATACTGATAGAAATGATCGGCAGCTTCTTTCATTCCGGAGATCCGATCCGGTCTCGGCTGACAGCCGGTCGCGATCACCAGGTAGTCATATCCGTATTTGGTGCCGCTCTTTCCCTGCAGCGTCTGTGATGCAAAATCAAAATGCTCGACACGGTCGTGAATAAACTGAATTTCGGGGCGAAGCAGAGAGCGTTGTGACTTTCGTAATTCCTCTTTCAGATACAGATTAAAAGCCACATACATAAACGCAGGTTTATAATAGTGCCATTCACTGTCTGAAATAAGGACAACTTCCACTTTCTTCTGATAAATATCATTTAACAGCTTTCTGGTCAGAATATTTGCGACCATCGTGCCGCCGGCGCCGCCGCCAACAATAACAATACGCTGCATAGAGTCTCCGGTTTTATTACTTAATTAGTTAATAATAAATAACACCAGGCAATAACAACCAGATAACTATAGTTAGTATAAATAATATTGCATTAATATTATTACTTAATGATAACAGTGATAAACAATATCATCAGATATTTTTACATGAACTCAGCAATTAAAGGATAGTGATCTGAAGCATCTGTCTGCATAACGTCCGATAAAACCAGTTTAAATCCGCGATAAAACAGATAATCCAGCGGGTGACCAAATGCTTTTGTCCGGATATCATCCGGAAACAGCACTTCTTTCAGGCCCTGCGCACGGGCAAAACGTTTCAGGGCATTCATGCGCTGCCTGCTCCAGGCGTTAAAATCACCGCCGAGGATCACCGGCCCGATATGACAGCGGATCTGAGAGCCGACCGTATTCAGCTGGCGCCGGTAAACATCCACACCAAAACTGAAATTAATAGCATGGACGTTAATCACCATCAGCTGACGGCCATCCGGCAACGGGTACACAGTAACTAATGCGGATTTAGGCAGACGCAATAAGGGTTCTTTCTGCTGTAACGGGCAGCAATAGATTGGATGGGAGGTTGCCAGTGTCATCACACCGGAAGGATGCTGCTGAAAATGCAGCGCGGGAACCTGATCAGCAACAAGCTGGTGTTTTCCGGCCAGGCTGACCAGTTCAGGAGAAGGCTGTGCTTCCTGAAGCAGGACCAGTTGTGTGTCATGCAAAATGCGATCAAGGGTTTTGCGCCAGTCAGGACGCTGTTGCTTATAGATATTCCAGACCACAACGCGGATAGTTTGTTCCGGTGCGGATAATGGTAAACCAACCGGCAATCCGTTACCCAGCATGTCTGCCGACATGGGGGGGATTTGTCGTGCCGGATGCCCTGCGACATACCGGACGGACCAGTTTTTTTTCTCTTTCAACGATAACCCCGATACTGTTTGCTTCTGTCCGTCACTATCTTAGCAAACTTTGATTCATGCTATCCGGTTCAGAACACGTATTCAGGTGAAAAATATTTTTTCTTTTCGCCCAAACGCAAAAAAGCCACCCAAAGGGTGGCTTCTTCACTTAATAATAACCTGGCGGTTCCCTACTCTCACATGGGGAGACCCCACACTACCATCGGCGCTACGGCGTTTCACTTCTGAGTTCG
>NZ_WSPG01000029.1:0-49801 GCF_022819185.1 Morganella sp. HSTU-ASny43 | reverse complement strand
CTTATGTTCTTTTTATGAAATCGTCATTTATTTCAAGTGGTAAAGTTCGTTTGGTTATTTACACTTAATATAATGATTAAAGGAATAAATCATGAAAAAAACATTAACGGCGTTATCATTCATTTCCGTTGCATTATTCTCTGCTGCTGTTGCCGCCGGACCGGGAAGCACAGAATATACCTACCGTAACGGCGATAAAATCCGGGTAGCCAGTCCGGAAGCGGAAACATCGCTGTTTAAAGATAAATCAGGGAAACCGGTTTTGGTGATTACATCACCGGATAACCGCGGGATCTCGCATAATATTTTTACTGACTATAATGTCGGCAAGCAAGGCCTCGTCATTCATAATAAAGAAAATGCCAAAACCATTATTAATGAAGTGCTCGGCAACAATAAAACCCACCTGCGCGGTAATACCTTTGTCGCCGGCGGCAAGGCCAGTCTGGTGATTGTTAACCCGAATGGTGTGATCTGTCAGGATTGCAGCTCAACCAATACCTCACTCTATTCTCACCGCGAAACACTGCCGGTGGTTATCAATGCTGCAAAAAATAATGAGGTCATTTTTGATGTCCGCAAACCGCTGCATGCATCAGAACGTCTGACCGGCATCAGTCATAATATTTCCGTAAATTCACCGCGCTGACCCCCTGTTATACCGCCGTTTTCACGGCGGTATTGCTTTTATCAGAAACTTTCCCTGCCGCAGACTGTCATACCTGTAACAACACAGCCCTGTGATCACACCGTATTAACTTAAGAAAACTCTTATTGCGGCGATCACAGAATAACGTATTGATAATACAGATAACTGACTGTGTATCATCAGGGAAAAAAATGACCATTTATGATCTAAAACCGAAGTTTCAGAACTTGCTGCGTCCCGTGGTAATCCGCCTGTTTAATGCCGGAATCACGGCCAACCAGGTCACGCTGGCGGCGATGTTCCTTTCCCTGCTTACCGGTTTCATCCTGATCCTGTTTCCCGATCCGCGCCTGTTTCTGCTTCTGCCGCCGGTGCTGTTTATCCGGATGGCGCTCAATGCCATTGACGGCATGCTGGCCCGCGAACATCACCAGAAAAGCCGCTTCGGCGCGATCCTCAATGAACTGGGCGATGTGGTATCCGATACGATTCTTTATTTCCCGTTTGTCCTGCTGTTTCCGGGAGCAGCCATCTGGATACTGCTGACCCTGTTTCTCTCTGTACTGACTGAATTTATTGGTGTACTGGCACAAACTATCGGGGCATCACGCCGCTATGACGGCCCTGCCGGAAAAAGTGACCGCGCCTTTCTGTTCGGCGCACTGGGTCTGTGGGCGGCGGTTTTTCCCGCATCCCTTGACTCCGCACTGTTTCCGGTGCTGTTTGCGGTCTTTGCCGCCCTGCTGTTTCTTACCTGTTATCACCGTATCCGGCGTGCGTTGCAGGAATCTGCGCAACAAAGCGCATCTCAAAAGGACTGATTATGAGTGTATCTTCTGATTATCCGACTCAGCGTGAATCCATTGAATCTCACTTTACCACCAGTGACCAGCAGCGGTTATTCTTCCGTTACTGGCCTTCCGCAACCGCAGAAAAGAAAGCCATTGTGCTGTTTCACCGGGGTCATGAGCACTCCGGACGTGTGGCACATCTTGCGGATGAGCTGGCGTTACCTGATTTCGCGGTATTTGCCTGGGATGCCAGAGGTCACGGCCGCAATGACGGGCCCAGAGGCTACAGCCCGTCGATGGGCACATCTATCAGCGACATCAATGAATTTATTAACTTCATTTCATCTGAGTATGAAATTCCTATCGAGAACATGGTCGTGCTCGGACAAAGTGTCGGCGCAGTCACCCTGACCGGCTGGGTGCATGATTTCGCACCGAAGATCCGAGGTCTGGTACTGGCTTCTCCGGCCTTTAAAGTCAAACTCTATGTGCCGTTTGCCCGCAGCGGACTGGCGCTGATGCAGAAAATTCGCGGGCTGTTTTATGTTAATTCCTACGTTAAAGCCAAATATCTCACCCACGACCCGGTACGTATCGCCTCATTTGAGCGGGATCCGCTGATCACCCGGCCGATTGCCGTCAATATCCTGCTGGAACTCTACAAAACCGCTGACCGCCTGGTGGCGGATGCTGCCGCGATAACAGTGCCGACTCAGCTGTTTATCTCCGGCAGTGACCACGTAGTGCACCGTAAGCCGCAGAATCAGTTCTATGCGCGGCTTAACACCCCGTATAAAGAAAAACATATTCTGCCGGGGTTCTATCACGACACCCTGGGCGAAAAAGATCGTCATATCCCGCTGGCGGAAATCCGCCGCTTTGTCACCACCCTGTTTGAACAGCCGCGCTATCAGCACGATTACCGGTTTGAGGATGTGTGCAGCGCCGGTGCCGATGCTTATCGTGAATTGCAGGTTCCGCTGCCGGATTACTGCCCGAAAAATCTCGGTTATAAACTGCTCAGCAAAGCGATGTCCACCCTCGGCAAAGCCTCGGAAGGCGTCAGTATCGGCTACGATAAAGGCTTTGATTCCGGATCCACCCTCGATTATGTCTACCGTAACCAGGCTCAGGGCAAAGGCATTTTCGGCCGCATTGTTGACCGCCAGTATCTCAACAGTATCGGCTGGCAGGGGATCCGCCAACGCAAAGTGAATATTGAGAAAATTCTGCGCCGCACCATCCGGGCATTGCAGGAAGAGGGTCAGCCGGTGCGGATCATGGATATCGCTGCCGGTCAGGGCCGCTATCTCTTTGATGCAATTAATGATTACAGCCGGATAGAATCTGTTCTGATGCGCGATTACAGCACCATCAATGTGGAACAGGGTCGTTTACAGATCAAAGAGCGCTTCCTGGAAGACAAAATCCGTTTTGAAGAGGGCAATGCCTTTGATACCGCCGATCTGGCGGCGGTCACCCCGAAACCGACCCTCGGTGTGGTGAGCGGGTTATATGAACTGTTCCCGGAAAACCATCTGCTGCGCGATTCCCTTGCCGGGCTGGCGCAGGCGATTGAAAGCGGCGGTTATCTTGTCTACACCTGTCAGCCGTGGCACCCGCAGGTAGAAATGATAGCCCGCGTTCTGCCGAGCCATCAGGGCGGAAAAGCCTGGGTGATGCGCTGCCGCAGCCAGGGGGAAATGGATGCGCTGGTGGATGAGGCCGGATTTGAAAAACTGGATCAGCTCATTGATAACTGGGGTATTTTCAGTGTCTCAGTCGCCAGACGCCGCTGATTGTTATCATACTGATGAAGATGCGCCTTTTTGCGCATCTTCTGTTTTACAGGGAATGAAAAATTATGTCTGATGCCGCACTGCCGCTGCCCGCTTCCCGCCGTAAACGGTGGGGATTTGCCCTGCTCTGGCTGCTGTTTCTGGCACCTTTCTTTTTTCTGACTTACGGACAGGTCAATACCTATACCGCGTCGCTGCCGTCAGTCCCTTCTTTTGCGTTCAGCTGGGAAACACATATTCCGTTTCTGCCGTGGACAATTATTCCGTACTGGAGCATCGATCTCTTCTACGGATTATCCCTGTTTATCTGCACCTCTCTGCGCGAACAGTGTATTCACGGGCTTCGGCTGGCAGTTGCGTCACTGACAGCCTGCGCCGGGTTCCTGATCTTTCCGCTGAAATTCAGTTTTCTCCGTCCGCAGACAGACGGTACCGCAGGCTGGATGTTTGACCAGCTGGAGATGTTTGATCTGCCGTTTAACCAGGCCCCTTCTCTGCATATCATTCTGCTGTGGCTGCTGTGGCTGCGCTTCCGGGCGCACACACCGCAGAAATGGCAATGGCTTCTGCACCTGTGGTCAATTCTGATCTTAGTTTCTGTACTGACAACCTGGCAGCACCATTTTATTGATGTGATCACCGGTGCCGCCACCGGTGTGGTGATAAGCTATCTGCTGCCGGTAAGTACACGCTGGCAGTGGGCCCCGCACCGTATCCGCCGCGGCTATCAGCTGGCCGGGCGGTACGCCGTTATTTCGCTGGTGCTGATAACAGCGGCTGTCGTGATAGGTGGTCAGGGCTGGTGGCTGCTGTGGCCGGGGCTGGCATTTTTATGCATCACGGCGGGTTATCTCGGGGCCGGCGCATCAGTGTTTCAGAAGGACAGCGCCGGGCGCATTTCACCCTCTGCCGCACTCCTGCTGCTGCCATACCGGATTGCGGCGCAAATCAGCTATTACTGGTATGCAAAACGGTGCCGTCACACCAGTGTGGTCAATGAGCATATCGCGCTGGGTGGTTATCCTGCCGCACCACTGACGGCTGCCGCCGTACTGGATATGACAGGGGAATTTCCCCGCAGTCGCTATACCGCCGGGCTGGCTTATCACTGTCAGCCGCAGCTGGATCTGTTTCCGCTGACAGAGATGCAGATTGAAACGGCGGTGAACAATCTCAGCCGCCTGGCGCAATCCGGTCAGGTTTATGTACACTGTAAACTGGGTTACACCCGCAGTACTACCGTCGTGGTCGCCTGGCTGATACGTGCCGGGCTGGCAGACAATGTGGAGCAGGCGCTGGCGGCCGTCAGACAGGCCCGGCCACAAATTGTTCTGCGGGAACAGACAATTGCCGCCCTGACCCGCTGGGCAGCCCGTTACGGAAAAAACGATGAATAACAGACCTCATGACGAACAGATAATTGTGATTTTTACGGCGGGCTGGCGTTTTTTGGCTGCCTTATCGGTGATGGCCTTTCTGACGCAGTTTCTGCTTTATATTTCCGGTTTTTCCGGTGAATATCCGATGGCGGCGGGGATCCTGTTCTTTCTGTGCGCCATGTATTTTATCTTCCGGTTGTGGCACAATCGTCCGATACCGATATTTTTGATGAATCCCTGACGACACTGTTTCCGGGCAGAGCACAGCACACCCACTTCTCACAGCGCTGGCGCGGCACAAAACGGTTGTTTCAGCAGGGTGCACTCTGTATGGTGCTCCAGTGGGGGGTAACGGTGATTGCCCTGCTTAACTGATGGTCACAGCCGCAGGATATCTTTGACAAACGGAATGGTCAGTTTGCGCTGGGCAACAATCGAGGCATGATCAAGCCTGTCGAGCATATCAAACAGTGTGCGCATCTGACGGTCGAGGCGTTTTAAGATAAAGCGCCCGACATCTTCCGGCAGCTCAAACCCGCGCAGCTTTGCCCGCAGTTGCAGTGCCTGAATTTTTTCGTCATCACTGAGCGGATGAAGTTTGTAAATCTGCCCCCAGTCAAGACGGGAAGCGAGATCCGGTAACTGCAGCGGGATCTGACGCGGTGGTCTGTCCCCGGTGATCAGCAGACAGGTCTTGCCGGTCTCCAGAATGCGGTTATAGAGATTAAACAGCGCCATTTCCCACTCTTCATCCCCCGCAATACACTGCACATTATCAATACAGACCAGCGACAGATGCTCCATACCTTCCAGCACATCCGGCACAAACCAGGCGCGCTTATCCAGCGGTACATAGCCGACCGCCCGGTCTTTGGAAGAGACTTCGGCACAGGCCGCATGCAGCAGATGACTTTTACCGCCGCCGTCACGGGACCAGAAATAGAGATAACTGCCGTGCGGCTGATTGATAGCCGCCTGAATAGCGGATAACAGGGATGCGTTTTCCCCTGCGTAGAAACTGTTGAAAGTCTCATCATCAGGGAGAGAGAGCGGTAATGACAGCTGAGATGGCGTGTTCAGAGTTACCTCGGCCAACGGGTGAACAAACACCGTTAGTTTAACATAAATTCACCGGCTAAATGAACCTTAACAACATACTTCCCGTACTCAGTGACGGAAAAAGCCGCAGAACCAACATACCCGCCTTTACGGGCTCATCAGTCACTGCGGCTTTTTTTGTTATCTGAATCAGTCTTTCTTCACTTCATCCAGATTCACATCCACTACCCGCTCTTCCGGACGGATAATATTCACCAGACGGAACACCAGAGCCAGACCAATGCCGACAACCGTTGCCAGTGCCATGCCTTTCAGTTCAGCCGCACCGATATGGATGGTCGCACCACTGACACCGATAATCAGGATAACCGCCGTCAGAATCAGGTTCTGCGGCTTGTTATAATCCACTTTGGAATCAATCAGCACGCGGATACCGGATGCACCGATAACCCCGTACAGCAGCAGCGATACTCCGCCCATCACCGGCACCGGCACAGCAGCAATCGCGGCAGCCAGTTTACCGACACAGGAGAGCAGAATCGCCAGTACCGCCGCCCCGCCGATAACCCAGGAGCTGTACACTTTGGTGATGGCCATAACGCCGATGTTTTCGCCGTAGGTGGTGTTCGGTGTGGAGCCGAAGAAGCCGGACAATACAGTCGAAAAACCGTTGGCAAACATAGAGCGGTGCAGACCGGGGTCTTTCATCAGATCACGTTTGACAATATTCGCCGTGACCACCAGGTGACCGACGTGCTCGGCAATCACCACCAGCGCGGCCGGTAAGATGGTCAGAATAGCGAACCACTCAAAACGCGGTGTGTAGAATGTCGGCAGTGCAAACCACGGTGCTTCACTTACCGGGGTCAAATCCACCGCGCCCATAAAGAAGGCCAGCGCATACCCGGTCAGCACCCCGATAAGGATCGGGATAATCGCCAGGAAACCGCGGAACACCACAGAGCCGAGAATCGTCACCCCGAGAGTAGTCAGGGAGATAATCAGCGTGGTGCTGTCCGGTGACGCACCATCCGCAATTTTCAGTCCGGCCATACCGGCAGCGGTTCCGGCCAGTTCAAGACCGATAACCGCCACAATCGCCCCCATGGCCGCAGGCGGGAACAACACATTGATCCAGCCGCGTCCGGCGATTTTGACAATCCCCGCCACCAGCATAAATAACAGCCCGCAGATGATAAACCCGCCGAGAGCAAGTTCATACCCGAGCGGCAGTAAAATCAGCACCGGTGAAATAAAGGCAAAGCTGGAGCCCAGATACGCCGGGATTTTTCCTTTACAGATAAACAGATACAGCAGCGTCCCGATACCGTTAAATAACAGGATCGTGGCCGGGTTTACCTGAAACAGGATCGGCACCAGAACAGTAGCACCGAACATCGCAAACAGATGCTGTAAACTTAACGGAATGGTGACCAGCAGTGGTGGGCGTTCATCGACTTCAATAACGCGGCGCGTCATCTTAAACCTCTTAAATGATTACTCAGGGATATGCCAAAAAAAAGCCGACTATCAAGTCGGCTCATTAACTTATTTCGTACCAAATATCTTATCGCCCGCATCACCCAGGCCCGGCACAATGTAACCGTGTTCGTTAAGGTGATCGTCGATGGATGCGGTATACAGCTCAACATCCGGATGGGCTTTTTCCAGCGCTTTCAAACCTTCAGGTGCGGCAACCAGCACAAGGATTTTAATCGCGGTACAGCCTGCTTTTTTCAGCAGATCGATGGTAGCGATCATTGAACCGCCTGTTGCCAGCATCGGGTCAACCACCAGTGCCATACGCTCTTCAATATTAGAAGCTAATTTCTGGAAGTACGGTACCGGCTCCAGTGTTTCTTCATCACGGTAAACACCGACAACACTGATACGGGCACTCGGGATGCTTTCCAGCACACCGTTCATCATACCGATACCCGCGCGCAGAATTGGCACAACGGTAATCTTTTTACCCTTGATTTGTTCAATTTCGACCGGACCACACCAGCCGTCAATTGTCACTTTCTCAGTTTCTAAGTCTGAAGTTGCTTCATAGGTCAGCAGGCTACCGACTTCTGAGGCCAGTTCACGAAAGCGTTTTGTGCTTATATCATGATCTCGCATCAGGCCAAGTTTGTGTTTAACGAGCGGGTGTTTTACCTCGACGACTTTCATGGGTTCTCCTACTGTGTAAGCCCTGGCGGACAAAAAAATCGCGAGATTATACCGCTTTTCTTTCGCAGCGCCACCCCGGATTTGTTGATTATAGTCAATTATCACGCGTTTCATGTTCGTTACATGAATAAGTGTGATCTGACGCATTTTGACAAAAACCGGCGTAAATCCTCTCGCAAACGTTTGCGTGGCCTGTTAGAATAGCCGCGTTTTCGATACACCCACTTACTTGCAATCGCCGTTGGGGGCCGCAGTGACTGACAAAACTTCCCTGAGTTACAAAGATGCCGGTGTTGATATTGATGCCGGTAATGCCTTAGTTTCCCGTATTAAGCATGTTGTCAAAGAGACACGCCGTCCTGAAGTTATGGGCGGGCTGGGTGGTTTCGGTGCGCTGTGTGCGGTACCGCAGAAATATAAAGAACCGGTGCTGGTTTCCGGCACTGACGGCGTCGGCACCAAGCTGCGCCTGGCGATGGATCTGGCGCGTCATGACACTATCGGTATCGACCTCGTCGCCATGTGTGTGAACGACCTGGTGGTCGCCGGTGCTGAGCCCCTCTTCTTCCTCGACTATTACGCGACCGGCAAACTGGATGTCGATACTGCCGCCCGGGTGGTCACCGGTATTGCCGAAGGCTGCAAACAGGCGGGTTGTGCGCTGGTCGGTGGTGAAACCGCTGAGATGCCGGGCATGTATCACGGCGATGATTATGACGTGGCCGGGTTCTGTGTCGGTGTGGCGGAAAAATCAGAAATCATCGACGGCAGCAAAGTCCGCGCCGGTGATGTGCTGATAGCACTGGCCTCCAGCGGCCCGCACTCCAACGGCTATTCTTTGATCCGCAAAATCCTTGAGGTCAGCAAAACTGACCCGGCAGCCACAGAGCTTGACGGCAAATCACTGGCGGATCATCTGCTGGCACCGACAAAAATCTATGTTAAATCTGTGCTGAAACTGATCGAAAACACCGATGTTCACGCCATCGCCCACCTGACCGGCGGCGGTTTCTGGGAAAATATCCCGCGTGTATTACCGGCCTGCACCCAGGCGCGGATTGATGCCTCATCCTGGCAGTGGCCGTCTGTCTTTAACTGGCTGCAAAAAGCCGGGAATGTGGAAGACTATGAAATGTACCGCACCTTCAACTGTGGTGTCGGTATGGTGATTGCGCTGCCGGCAGCGTCTGTGCCTGCCGCCCTCGCCCTGCTGACAGAGGCGGGTGAAAATGCATGGCTGATCGGTGATATCGCGGTCTGCCGTGAAGATGAACCGCAGGTCATCATCCGCTGATGAAAAAACGCCTTGTTGTCCTGATTTCCGGCAGCGGCAGTAATCTGCAGGCGTTGATTGACGCCTGCAATTCAAAAGCTCTCAATGCGGAAATTGTTGCGGTCTTCAGTAATAAAGCGGACGCTTACGGGTTACTCCGCGCACAACAGGCCGGTATTCCCGCACTGGCACTCAGTCCGGCGGAATTCTCTTCACGGGATGATTTTGATGCCGCATTGCAGGCACAGATTGATGAGTATCAACCGGATTTACTGATCCTCGCCGGATATATGCGGATTCTGACACCCGCCTTTGTCCGCCATTACCACGGCAGAATGCTCAATATCCACCCGTCTCTGCTGCCGAAATATCCGGGCCTGCACACGCACCGGAAAGCCCTGGAAAACGGCGATGCCGAACACGGTACCTCTGTACATTTTGTCACGGAAGAGCTGGACGGCGGCCCGGTCATTTTACAGGCACGCATTGCCGTTCTGCCGGATGATACTGAAGACACTCTCACCGCCCGGATACAACAGGAAGAACACCGCATCTATCCGCAGGTGGTTAACTGGTTTGTGCAGGGGCGTCTGGCACTGAAAGAAGACGGGATATATCTGGACGGAAAATTATATTTTCACAATACGCTCTGATTCTCTCCGCCCGGTTTTTCCGGGCGTTTTTCATAACTACCGCAGTTTCGCCATCTCATTAAGATACGCTTTGCGCTGTCCGGTATAATTCCACCACGGCTGTGCCGGTTGTCCTGCAAGAAAATCAGTGACTGACCAGAACACATCAATAACACAGAGATCCTGACGGACGCCGGTTACCGCGCAGAGCATTTCATACATAATCACCGGGTCTGAACCGGTAATATCCTGCGGCGTCTCATACCCCAGCAGACGCAGATCTTCCGCCATCGCCTCGCCGATATTCGGCAGGTCGGTAAGCGTATAAAGACGGGTGCGGCACACTTTTGTCGGGTTCATGGAAATATCCGGTATTTATTAATGATATGCGTACTACCACATACTTTATCATCTGTCTGCTGTGACCGGTACTCAAATAACACGTAATTGCCATAATTTTACACGGTTGTGCCCATCGTGACGCGGAAAAGCGGATCCCCGGATAATTCCGTTTCTGTTATGTGTTACACTGACTGATAAAATACAACCAATATCGAGGTGATTTATGTCCGGTGGTACTGCTGTTCCGCCTGTAAAACTGCGCCCGCTTGAGCGTGAGGATTTAGCTTTTGTTCATCAGATGGATAATAACGCCAGCATTATGCGTTATTGGTTTGAGGAGCCGTATGAAGCCTTTATTGAATTAAGTGATTTATACGATAAGCATATTCACGATCAGTCAGAACGCCGCTTCATTGTGGAAAGCGACGGCACCAAGATCGGGCTGGTGGAACTGGTGGAAATCAATCATGTACACCGCCGCGCTGAATTCCAGATTATTATCGCCCCGTCACATCAGGGTCACGGATTTGCGTCCCGCGCTGCCCGTCTGGCTATGGATTATGCGTTTTCTGTCCTCAATCTGTATAAACTGTATCTGATTGTGGATATCGAAAACGAAAAAGCGATCCACATCTATAAAAAGCTCGGTTTTCATACCGAAGGCCAGTTAATTGATGAGTTTTTCGTCAACGGGGAATACCGCACTGCCATCCGTATGTGTATTTTTCAGCCGGAATATCTGGTCATGAAAAATAAATCTGCGGATGCGGAAAGCTACGTTGAAAAAAATGCCCGCGTAAAGCAGAACCTGTAACGATTTTTTAGTAAACTGTACGCTGTGTTCAACCCTGATTCAGAGTAACCCGTTCCGGAGTAACAATGTCCCAAGATAGGCTCTATATGGAAAAAGAACTCAGTTGGCTGTCGTTCAACGAGCGGGTTCTTCAGGAGGCCGCCGACAAACGCAACCCGCTGATTGAGCGCATGCGTTTTCTGGGCATTTACTCAAATAACCTGGATGAGTTTTATAAAGTCCGCTATGCGGATGTGAAACGCCGCATCCTGATTAATGAGGAACAGCGTGGTTCCGGCGCCAGCGGGCGCCATCTGCTGCGTAAAATTGAAAACAAAGTGGCAAAACAGGATCAGGCATTTGATACCCTGTATAACGACCTGCTGCTGGAAATGGCACGTAACCAGATTTTCCTGATCAACGAACGCCAGATTTCGCCGAAACAGCAAATCTGGCTGCGTCAGTATTTCCGTCAGCATCTGCGCCAGCACATCACGCCGATTATGATCCAGACCAGCACCGATCTGGTCGAATTCCTCAAAGACGATTACACCTATCTGGTGGTGGAGATTGTCAAATCCGGCCGTGAGACCCGCTATGCGCTGCTGGAAATTCCGTCTGATAAAGTGCCGCGTTTTGTTAATCTGCCGACCGAAAACGGCCGCCGCCGCCAGTCGATGATCCTTATCGACAATATTCTGCGCTACTGCCTGGATGAAATCTTCAAGGGCTTCTTCGATTTCGATGCCCTCAATGCCTATTCCATGAAAATGACGCGCGATGCGGAATATGACCTCGCCACCGAAATGGAATCCGGGATGCTGGAGCTGATGTCCTCCACCCTGAAACAGCGTCTGACCGCTGAGCCGGTGCGCTTTGTTTATCAGCGCGATATGCCGGATGAAATGGTGACGCTGCTGCGTGAAAAACTCGGCCTGACCAATGATGATTCCGTCATTGCCGGCGGTCGCTATCATAATTTCAAGGACTTCATCCGCTTCCCGAATGAAGGCAATAAGAATTTATTAAACAAACCGCTGCCGCGTCTGCGTCATGTCTGGTTTGATCATCACCGCAACGGGTTTGATGCTATCCGCGAACGGGATGTGCTGCTCTATTACCCGTATCACACTTTTGAGCATGTGCTGGAACTGCTGCGCCAGGCCTCTTTTGACCCGAGCGTGATTTCCATCAAGATGAATATCTACCGTGTCGCCAAGGACTCCCGCATTATCGATTCCATGATCCACGCGGCACACAACGGTAAAAAAGTCACCGTAGTGGTGGAATTACAGGCACGTTTTGATGAAGAAGCCAATATTCACTGGGCGAGACACCTGACCGCTGCCGGAGTGCATGTTATTTTCTCCGCGCCGGGGCTGAAAATCCACGCCAAACTGTTTATTATCTCGCGGCTGGAAGACGGGGATGTGATCCGCCGTTATGCCCATATCGGTACCGGTAACTTCAACGAAAAAACCGCGCGCATCTACACGGATTACTCGCTGCTGACCGCCAACGAAGAGATCACCAATGAAGTCC
Organism: Morganella sp. HSTU-ASny43; assembly: GCF_022819185.1. Taxonomy (NCBI): domain Bacteria; kingdom Pseudomonadati; phylum Pseudomonadota; class Gammaproteobacteria; order Enterobacterales; family Morganellaceae; genus Morganella; species Morganella sp. HSTU-ASny43. The sequence continues at coordinate 37,367 of NZ_WSPG01000029.1, read as the reverse complement.
GGCGCGTGTTCAACTTTATTGAGAACCCGTACCGGCCGGTTTCCTTTGATAACCTGATGGTGTCGCCACAGAATTCACGGGCAATGCTGAATCAGCTGATTGATGATGAAATAGCCAATGCACTGGCCGGTTATGAAGCCGGAATTACACTGAAAATCAACAACCTGGTGGATAAACAGCTGAGTGAGCGTCTCTATGATGCCTCAGAAGCCGGGGTGAAAATCCGTCTGCTGGTGCGCGGCATGTGCGCGCTGGTGCCGGGACAGGTGCCGTACAGTGAGAATATCCAGGTGACCAGTATCGTTGACCGGTTCCTGGAGCATGACCGGGTGTATGTGTTCACCAACAAAGGGGACGAAAAAGTCTATCTCTCCTCTGCGGACTGGATGACCCGCAATATCGATTACCGGATTGAAGTGGCGGTTCGCCTGCTGGATCCGGTGCTGCGCCGCCGGGTGCTCGATATTCTGGATATTCAGTTCAGTGATAATGAGAAGGCGCGTTATCTCGATAAAGAGATGTCCAACCATTATGTGCCGCGCGGCAACAAGCGGAAAGTCCGCTCGCAGATGGCAGTTTATGACTATATTCGTTCCCTGGAACAACCGGATAATTAAAAGGCCCGTGCATGCCATTATCACTGATCACTGAAAAAGATCGTCCGCTGGAAATTGCAGCCATCGACCTCGGGTCGAACAGCTTTCATATGGTGATTGCCCGTATTGTCAACGGCGCACTCCAGGTTCTCAGCCGCCTGAAACAGCGGGTGTATCTGGCTGAAGGCTTAAATGATCAGAATGAGCTGAGCGAAGAAGCCATGGAGCGCGGGCTGGCCTGCCTGGCGCTGTTTGCCGAGCGCCTTCAGGGCTTTCCCGCCGCACAGGTCACGATTGTCGGGACACACAGTCTGCGTGAGGCAGTCAATGCGCACGAGTTTCTCGAACGCGCCGCGTCCGTTATCCCCTATCCGATTGAAATTATTTCCGGTCACGAAGAAGCACGCCTGATTTTTATGGGTGTTGAACACACACAACCGGAAAAAGGCCGCAAACTGGTGATTGATATCGGCGGCGGTTCAACAGAGCTGGTGATCGGCGAACGTTTTGAACCGATTTTAATCGAAAGCCGCCGTATGGGCTGTGTCAGTTTCAGCCGTCAGTTTTTTCCGGACGGTAAAATCACCGAGGCCAACTTTAACCGCGCCAGGCTGATGGCCGTTTCCAAACTGGAAAACCTGGCGATTGCTTTCCGTGTGCAGGGCTGGGATGTATGCCTCGGCGCATCCGGCACCATCAAAGCGGCCTGTGAAATCCTGCGTGAACTGGGGGAGCGGGACGGTATTATCACCCCTGTCCGCCTGGAAATGCTGGTCAAACAAGTGCTGCGTTACAAACGGTTTGATGCCCTGAATTTACCGGGGCTGTCTGACGACCGCAAAAAAGTGTTTGTGCCGGGCCTGGCAATTCTGTGCGGCCTGTTTGACGCGCTGGAAATCACTGAACTGCGCCTGTCTGCCGGTGCCCTGCGCGAAGGGGTGCTGTATGAGATGGAAGGCCGTTTCCGCCATCAGGACATCCGCCAGCGTACCGCGCAAAGCCTGGTGGAACACTATAACGTGGATAACGCCCAGGTACTGCGTGTCCTCACCACCATGAAAAACCTGTACCGTCAGTGGGCGGAGCAGAATCCGTCCCTGGTTGATCCGCAGCTGGAAGCCATTCTGGTCTGGGCGGTCTGGCTGCATGAAGTCGGGCTGAGCATCAACCTTTCCGGCCTGCACCGTCATTCGGCCTATATTCTGCAGAACACCAATTTACCGGGATTCACCCAGGAACAGCAACTGCTGCTCGCCACACTGGTACGTTACCACCGCAAAGCGGTAAAAAGTGACGATATCCCGAAATTCACACTGTTTAAACGTAAACAGGTCATCCCCCTGATACAGATCCTGCGCCTCGCGGTCTTACTGAATAATCAGCGCCAGTCCACCACCAAACGCTCCTCACTGCGTCTGGAGACCAATGAAGGACACTGGACCCTGTTTTTTCCGCGCCGCTATCTGACTATCAACACATTAATGCAGCTTGATCTGGAAAAAGAGCAGGCTTACTGGGATGATGTGCCCGGCTGGCACCTCGGTATAAAAGAAGAAGACGTCTGACAGAGAATCCCCGGCCAGTCTTATTTGTTTAAAAGTTTTATGTGTAAAGGAAAATCATGTCTGAACACAGTTTCTCCATTGATAACTCATCACCGGTCAATCCGCACTCCCAGCGGCTGGCCCACATTCGTCAGCAGGTTTTGCCTCTGTTCCTCAACGACTCACAGTTTGTGGAAACCATTCTGGGCACCGCCGATGAACATGCCAGGCTCAGTGATGATGAACTGCATTCAAAATCGAAGTTAGTCAAAAATCTGCTGACTGACCTCCACGCCGCTGACCTTGCGGATATGCTGGAAGCCCTGCCCTATGATGAGCGTCTCGCGCTCTGGCATCTGATTGATAACCACCAGCGCGGGGAAGTGCTGGTGGAAGCCTCTGTGTCCGTGTGGGACAGTCTGATTAAAGATATGTCAGACAAAGAGCTGCTGCGTGCCGTTGCCACCCTGCATGTGGATGAGCAGGCGTATATCGCCGAGCACCTGCCGCGCGATACCATGCGCCGCCTGCTGACCTATCTGGAACCAAGTCTGCGTAACCGCATCCGCACCGTTCTTCAGTACCCGGCGGACAGTATCGGGCAGATGATGGACTTTGAGTTTGTCACCGTGCGCGGCAATGTTCCGCTGAAAACGGTTCAGCGTTTTCTGCGCTACCGCAGCAATATCCCGGAAGCCACCGATAAAATCTTTGTTATTGACAGCAATAATATTTTGCAGGGCGAACTGCCGCTGACCACCATTCTCACCCAGTCGCCGGACAAACTGGTCTCTGATGTGATGAAAACCGAGCCGGTCACCTTCCTGCCGGATGAAAAAGGCGAAGATGCTTCCGGTGCATTCGAACGTTATGACTTAATTTCCGCCGCGGTTGTGGACAATAACGGGCGGCTGCTCGGACGGCTCACCGTTGAGGATATCGTTGATAACCTGAATGAAGAAAGTGAAGAAAACATCCGTCGTATGGGGGGCTTAAGTCCGGAAGAGGATGTGTTTGCCCCGGTCGGCCAGGCGGTGAAAAACCGCTGGGCGTGGCTGGCGATTAACCTCTGTACCGCGTTTGTGGCTTCCCGCGTGATTGGTGTGTTTGAGCATACCATTTCCCAACTGGTTGCACTCGCGACCCTGATGCCGATTGTTGCCGGTATCGGCGGTAATACCGGTAACCAGACCATCACCATGATTGTCCGCGCTCTGGCGCTTCACCAGATCCAGAAAGGCAGTTTTTCCTTCCTGCTGCTGCGTGAGCTGGGCGTTGCCTTTATCAACGGCGTGGTCTGGGGCGGGATTATGGGGGTCGTTACGTACCTGCTCTACGGCGATATCGCTATGGGTGCGGTAATGACGCTGGCTATGGTGCTTAACCTGCTGATGGCCGCCATCATGGGTGTGCTTATCCCGCTGACGATGATGAAACTCGGACGCGATCCGGCACTCGGCTCCAGTGTGATGATCACCGCCATCACCGATACCGGCGGATTTTTCATCTTTTTAGGTCTCGCCACCCTGTTCCTGGTCTGATTTTTGCTCAGATAGTCCTCTGCGGCCACGGAAAGAGAAGTTTTACTTCTGCTCTCCGTGGCCGTTTTTGTCTCTTTTGGCTGAGTTTCAGCCCTCTTGTTATCACCCCGCCACAGAGTATTATGATGCCGGACTGACAATATCCGGTGAATATGATCACTTCTGTACTGCTGCTCTGAAATAATCATCATGCTCTTCACACTTATTTATATTTATTTACTGCTGTTCATTCGTGAGTATATTGATAAGCCTTATTCATATAATGCTATTAATCGTATTTTATAAACCCGTATTACTGGTAAATAATAATAAGGGCTGAACCTTTAATTATTCCGCTAATTATCTGTTCCGGTTTTCATAATATGCTGTCATTCCGGATTCCTTAACGTTATTATCCGTGACGCAAATCATATTTAGTTCAATAATCCATCTTATGGCATACAGCAAGAATGTTCATCTTGTTTTGGCTGATGCTGTTTACAATATACGGAACTTCTTGCTATAACAAAGCATACCCTCCGGTAACAGACAATTCCCGTTTTTTATTTCCGGTTATCCCTGTGATAACCGGGATGCTGTTGCCGCCACCTCTCTTTTGGGAAACACAAATGAGAAAAAAAATGACACGCCCCCCGTCATTGAATAAATGAGTAAATAAAAGGACATAATTATGACAACCGACACATCGCCATTAAGTCAGCCTCAGGCAAGGCCATTAAATAAAAACGATTATAAAACACTGGGATTATCCTCCCTCGGCGGCACGCTTGAATTCTATGATTTTGTCATATTTGTCTTTTTTACCGGAACACTAACCCACCTGTTTTTCCCGGGTGATAACGAGTTTATCGCCCAGATGAAAACGCTGGGAATTTTCGCCGCCGGTTACCTGGCGCGCCCGCTCGGCGGGATCATTATGGCGCATTTCGGCGATATTATCGGCCGCAAGCGCATGTTTACCCTGAGTATCTTCCTGATGGCGGTGCCGACACTGGTTATCGGTATGCTGCCGACCTATGAAAGTATCGGTGTGGCAGCACCTGTCCTGTTACTGCTGATGCGGATTTTACAGGGTGCGGCTATCGGCGGTGAAATGCCCGGCGCATGGGTATTTATCGCGGAGCACACACCGCAACAGCGCTACGGGCTGGGTGTCGGTACGCTGACCTCCGGGATCACCGGCGGTATTTTGCTCGGCTCGCTGGTCGCTATCGCCGTTCAGGCTTCTTATACTGCGGCGGAAGTGACTGCATGGGCATGGCGTATTCCGTTTATCCTCGGTGGTGTGTTCGGCCTGATTTCGGTGTATCTGCGCCGCTTTTTGCAGGAAACCCCGATCTTTAAAGAGATGGCGGCCAAACGGACATTATCCGAAGAGATGCCGGTGAAAACGGTTCTGAAAAACCATAAAATGGCCTGTTTTGTCACCGCCGGGCTGACCTGGTCATTATCCACCGCTATCGTGGTGATCATCCTGATGACCCCGTCCGTTGTGGTTGAAAAGATGTACGGCATTGATCGCACATTGTCATTACAGGCAAACTGCGTGGCCACACTGACCTTAACCCTCGGCTGTATTTTCTGGGGCTGGCTGGAAGATAAGATCGGCAGCCGTGTGACACTGGCATTGTCCTGGGGCGGATTAGCGATCACCGCATTCCACTTCTACAGTGCACTGTCACCGGATATTGCGGCGGCTTCGCTGGTGATTAACTATGCGGTGATGGGCTTTTTTGTCGGTGCGATTGCCACCACACCAATCATCAGTACGCGGGCATTTCCGCCGGCAATCCGTTTCTCTGGTTTGTCTTTTGCCTACAACATGGCTTACGCGGTATTCGGCGGCTTAACGCCGATGCTGACCGGTGCCTGGTTACAGAAAAGTGCAATGGCACCGGCGTATTATGTGGCAGGCGTGTCCGTACTGGCGATTATCATCGGTTTCTTACCGCTGGCACACAAAGGCTGGACAGCGCGTAAAGCACAGAATGTGAAAACTGTCGCAGCACAACAGTCTTAACGAAACAGGTAAAACAGCAAGGGCGGATGATTATCCGCCCTTTTTCTTTTCCGTCTTCCGAATCAGCGCCAGGCAGGGTTTTTCATTACCGAATATTTACCCGGGCCGATAAAGGCCAGTGCAATACCGCTGATAAAGAAATACATCAGGCTTTCAATCGCCCACGCCCCTGTCGGATCCAGCATAAAGGTTTTATTTACCCCGATCATCAGCCAGGCAACGACCATGGTAAAAGACACCAGCAATGCGGACGGACGGGTCAGAATGCCGAGGATAATAAAGACCGGCGCGACAATTTCCCCGAAATAGGTACCGTAAGCAATAAACTCCGGTAACCCGAAAGAGGCCAGCAGCCCTTTTATCCCCGCCGCACCGGTGAGTAATTTACCGATACCATGAAACAACATTAATCCGCCGACCGCCAGCCGCAGTAATAATTTCCCTGCATCGTCGTGTGATAACAGCCTGTTGATTAGACCTGTCATAATATACCCCTGTTGAATGAGAATCTTACTCATTGTGAGTATACGCAGTGATACGCAAAGCGGTAGCGGCAACATTCAGTGACAGTGAATTCCGGAAAATTTCATTCATTTTAATTGTTAAGAATATGCTGGCAAAAACAAAACCCAATGCTTTATATTTTCTTATAATATCTGTGTGTTATCTTTTTCAATACTATCGGTCAGGTCTTATTTATCCGTTCGTTAACAAAAGCCATGCTGTTTCTGTCAAATTATCTGAAAATCATCATCAAAAATACTTACCTGTCTTCCGTCTGTTTCGTCACACTTTTTTGAAAGAGTTAACATCAATTTGCATCTCTCCGCCCTACACTGGCAGACAGGTTTCTGAGTAATACTGTTGTATCTGATAAGGAGATGTCATGAAGAAGAATATTATCGCCGGTTGTCTGTTCTCACTGTTTTCCCTTTCCGCGCTGGCCGCGATCCCGGCGGGCAACGATGCCACCACCAAGCCGGATTTATATTATCTGAAAAATGAACAGGCTATCGACAGCCTGAAACTGTTACCGCCACCGCCGGAAGTCGGCAGTATTCAGTTTTTAAATGATCAGGCAATGTATGAGAAAGGCCGTATGCTGCGCAATACCGAGCGCGGAAAACAGGCACAGGCAGATGCTGACCTGGCCGCAGGGGGTGTGGCAACCGCATTTTCAGGGGCATTCGGCTATCCGATAACCGAAAAAGACTCTCCGGAGCTGTATAAACTGCTGACCAATATGATTGAGGATGCCGGTGATCTTGCCACCCGCTCCGCCAAAGAACATTACATGCGCATCCGGCCGTTTGCGTTTTACGGCACAGAAACCTGTAATACCAAAGATCAGAAAAAACTCTCCACCAACGGATCTTACCCGTCAGGTCATACGTCTATCGGCTGGGCAACCGCACTGGTGCTGGCGGAAGTGAACCCGGCAAATCAGGATGCGATTCTGGAACGGGGTTATCAGCTCGGACAGAGCCGGGTGATTTGCGGCTATCACTGGCAGAGTGATGTGGATGCCGCGCGGATTGTCGGTTCAGCCGCTGTCGCGACATTACATTCCGATCCGGCATTTCAGGCGCAGTTAGCGAAAGCCAAACAGGAATTTGCACAAAAATCACAGAAATAAGCAGTGATATCTGGTCAGGGCAGTGCAATATCTGCCCTGAAATCCCTGTTTATTCCCACATCCAGCGGTCTTCCCGATCCCAGCCTTTTGTTTTCATGCAGCTGTAGAAATAGCGGTTGCGGCTGTCTTCATTCACATCCATCACATAACTTTCCGTTACCGGTGTCTGCTCTTTGTAGGTTTTGCTGTTACCGCAGTCATCGTCTTTTTTGCAGCGTTTCTCCACATCCCGCATCACACTGCGCTGAGCAACTTCATTTTTCACCGGATAAAGCTTATGTGATTCCGGTTCACAGAAAGCATTTGCCTCTGCCCGTGTGTATTCAGAGCCGCCCGGAACTTCCACCCAGACAGAAGAACAACCGGACAGCAGCAGTGCAGAGACAAGAATAAGTCTGTTTTTCATCATTATAGTGTGTATTATCAGCTTGTTAAGAATGCGTAATATTACTGCACATCATAAACTGAGTAAACCGCACCGGTAATATTTCCTTAAGGGATGAGAAAGTGGCTGACATAAAGGCAGACTCCGCTGAAACCACGTATATTTACCTGTATCAACGTTATTTTCACAATTCTTCCATTTTTACGATCAGATTTACCGGTACACTATCCCCATCATATTTCAGGCTGTTTTGTGCCCTTACGCGTACCCCGGCAGTACCGGGTAAAAAGGAATGATGAGTAATCCCATAATGAATAATGTACAAAAGAGAAAGAAACGCACAGGCATTACGATTGCCGTTCTCCTTCTGGGCGCAGCCGGTTACGGTACCTATCATTACTTTAACTCTGCGGCACCGGCCACCCCGCCCGCTGCCGGAAAACCGGGGGCTTCCGCAGGCAAAAACAGCAACCGTCCCGGCCGCCTGCCGCTGGCACCGGTGCAGGTAGCCAAAGCCGTTTCGGAGACCATTCCCCGTACCTTGTCAGCTCTCGGTACTGTGCAGGCGGCCAATTCCGTGACGGTGACCAGCCGCGTGGAAGGCCAGCTGATGCAAATCCATTTTGAGGAAGGTCAGAAAGTGAATGCCGGTGATTTGCTGTTCACCATCGACCCGCGTCCGTTTGAGATCCAACTGGCCCAGGCTCAGGGACAGCTCGCCAAAGATCAGGCTACGCTCGCCAATGCCCGCCGTGACCTGAGCCGCTATCAGAAACTCGCGGCCACTAATGTGATTTCGCAACAGGAGCTGGATACCCAGCAGGCAACCGTCAAATCGGCGGAAGCCGGTATTAAGGTGGATCAGGCCGCTATCGACAGCGCGAAACTGCAACTGACCTACAGCCGCATCACCGCGCCTATCAGCGGAAAAATGGGTCTGCGTCAGGTGGATACCGGCAACTTTATTACCGCCGGGACTGCCATGCCGCTGGTGGTGATCAACCAGACCGCCCCTGCCGATGTGCTGTTTACCGTCCCGGAAAATGATATTCCGCTGATCCGCATGGCGCAGCGCACTATGCCGGAACTCACGGTCACCGCGCTGAGCAAAGATAACAGCATCCGTCTGGCACAAGGCAAACTGCTGACACTGGATAACCAGATAGATGCCGCCACCGGCACAGTAAAAGCCAAAGCACGGTTTACCAATGATGATGACCTGCTGTTCCCGAACCAGTTTGTCAATGTGCTGCTGCAGGTCGGCCAGCTGGAGAATGCGGTGGTGATCCCGAATGCTGCACTGCAGATGGGAACGGAAGGCAATTATGTCTGGCTGCTGGAAGCCGAAAATAAAGTCCGCAAACAGATTGTGGATGTGGAATTACAGACCCCGGAACGCGTGGTGATCAAAAGCGGCGTCAGCGCCGGTGATACCCTGGTGACAGACGGAATCGACCGTCTGACTGACGGCGCGCAGGTGGAAGTGGTGTCCGGTGAGAAAAAAGCCGCAGCCGGAGATAAGGCCTGATGTCCGGAAACAATCCTGAAACCCGTGCCGGCGGCCCGTCCCGCCTGTTTATTCTGCGTCCGGTCGCCACCAGCCTGTTTATGCTGGCGATCCTGCTGGCGGGGATTGTCGGCTACCGTATGCTGCCGGTTTCATCGCTGCCGGAAGTGGATTACCCGACTATCCGCGTGGTGACACTCTATCCCGGTGCCAGTCCGGATGTGATGACCTCCGCCGTGACCGCGCCGCTGGAGCGCCAGTTCGGGCAGATGTCCGGACTGAAACAGATGTCGTCGCAAAGCTCGGGCGGTGCCTCTGTTATTACCCTGATGTTCCAGCTCTCCCTGCCGCTTGATGTGGCGGTGCAGGAAGTGCAGGCATCCATCAACGCGGCAACCAATCTGCTGCCGAATGATCTGCCTTATCCGCCGATTTACAGCAAAGTGAACCCGGCGGATCCGCCGGTACTGACCCTTGCCGTTACTTCCGATGCCATGCCGATGACGCGGTTACAGGATATGGTGGAGAACCGCATCGCCCAAAAAATCTCCCAGGTGGAAGGGGTCGGGCTGGTAACACTCGCGGGCGGCCAGCGCCCTGCCGTGCGGGTGCAGTTAAATGCCAATGCTGTCGCCGCTTACGGGCTGGACAGCGAAACTATCCGCACCGCAATTAACAACGCCAACGTCAACTCCGCCAAAGGGAGCCTCGACGGCCCGGCGCGTTCGGTAACGCTGTCCGCTAACGACCAGATGAAATCGGCGGAAGATTATCAGAACCTGATTGTCAGCTACAAAAACAATGCCCCGATCCGTTTGCGGGATGTGGCAACCGTACAGGAAGGACCGGAAAACACTCAGCTGGGTGCCTGGGTTAATGATAAACAGGCCATTGTCATTAATGTGCAGCGCCAGCCCGGCGCAAACGTGATTTCCACCACCGATACCATCCGTGCTCTGATCCCGGAGCTGGTGGAAACCCTGCCGGAATCCGTCACCGTAACGGTTCTGACTGACCGGACAGATGCTATCCGCGCCTCGGTCAAAGATGTGCAGTTTGAACTGTTCCTTGCGATTGCGCTGGTGATCATGGTGATGTATCTGTTCCTGCGCAATATGGCCGCGACCCTGATCCCGGGAGTGGCAGTACCGCTCTCGCTGGTCGGTACGTTCGCGGTGATGTATTTCTGTGGCTTTTCCGTCAATAACCTGACACTGATGGCACTGACTATCGCCACCGGGTTTGTGGTGGATGATGCAATTGTGGTGGTGGAAAACATCGCCCGCTATCTGGAAAAAGGCGACAAGCCGCTGACCGCTGCCCTGAAAGGTGCCGGTGAGATTGGCTTTACCATTATCTCACTGACCTTCTCGCTGATTGCCGTATTAATCCCTCTGTTATTTATGGGGGATATCGTCGGCCGCCTGTTCCGTGAGTTTGCCATCACCCTTGCGGTGGCGATCCTGATTTCCGGTGTGGTGTCACTGACACTGACACCGATGATGTGCGCCCGGTTCCTGAAACCTGAATCCGCTCACCGTCATAACCGCTTTAACCGCGCCACTGAACGCTTTTTTGAGCGGGTGATTGCCGGTTACGGCCGCTGGCTGACATGGGTGCTGCGCCATCAGTGGCTGACACTCGGGGTTGCGTTCAGTACCATGGCGATCACCGTCATGCTCTATCTGTTTATTCCGAAAGGCTTTTTCCCGATCCAGGATAACGGACTGATTCAGGGCACGCTGGAAGCGCCGCAGTCTGTGTCGTTTCAGGCTATGAGTGAGAAACAGCAGGCGGTCAGCCGTCTGCTGGCGGATGACCCGGCGGTTGCCAATATCGCCGCCTTTGCCGGTATCGACGGCAGCAATGCCACACTGAACACCGGCCGTCTGCAAATCACCCTGAAACCGCTGTCTGAGCGGACTGACCGCGCGGAAGCTATCATCACGCGGTTGCAGGAGAAAGCTGATTCCCTGCCCGGCGTGAAACTATACCTCCAGCCGTCTCAGGATCTGACAATTGATACCCAGACCTCCCGCACGCAGTATCAGTTTACCTTACAGGCGAATTCCCTGGAGGAGCTGGATCTGTGGGTGCCTCGTCTGATGACAGAATTAGAGAGCAGTGATGCCCTGACCGACACCGGCAATGACTGGCAGAACAAAGGACTGGTTGCCTATATCGATATTGATCGCGACACCGCGTCACGGCTGGGGCTGACCATGACCAACATTGATAACGCGCTGTACAATGCGTTCGGTCAGCGGCTGATCTCCACTATTTATACCCAGGCCAGCCAGTACCGCGTGGTGCTGGAAAATAACACCGCGCTGACACCGGGCGCGGATGCCCTCAGCAGCATCCGTCTGACCAACAAAGACGGCAACTCCGTGCCGTTATCGGCCTTTGCCACCGTTTCGCAGCGTTTCGGGCCGCTGGCGATCAATCATCTGGCTCAGTTCCCGTCCGCCACCTTCTCCTTTAATATCCCGGCGGGCGGTTCACTGGAAGCGGCTGTGAATGCGGTGAAATCAGCGGAGCAGCGTATCGGCCTGCCGAAGGATATCACCACACAATTCCAGGGTGCCACTCTCGCCTTTGAAAATGCCCTGTCCAACACCCTGTGGCTGATCCTTGCCGCTGTCGTGGCGATGTATATTGTGCTCGGCATTCTGTATGAGAGTTTTATTCACCCGATTACTATCCTCTCCACCCTGCCCACTGCCGGGGTCGGTGCCCTGCTGGCACTGATTATGGCGGGTAATGAGCTGGATGTGATCGCGATTATCGGTATTATTCTGCTGATCGGGATTGTGAAGAAAAACGCCATTATGATGATTGACTTCGCCCTTGCGGCAGAGCGCGAACAGGGGCTGTCACCGTATGATGCGATTTATCAGGCATGTCTTCTGCGTTTCCGCCCGATCCTGATGACCACCATGGCCGCGCTGTTCGGTGCAGTACCGCTGATGCTCAGTACCGGGGTCGGTGCCGAGCTGCGTCAGCCGCTGGGGGTCTGTATGGTCGGCGGGCTGATTATGAGCCAGATCCTGACCCTCTTTACCACCCCGGTGATTTACCTGCTGTTTGACCGCCTGTCTCACTGGCGCGATAACGCCCGGTTTACCCCGGAAAGTGACAACACGGGAGCCTCATCATGAGGCTGTTCGCCCTGTTTATCGCCCGTCCGGTAGCCACGACGCTGATAAGCCTCGCCATCACTCTGTGCGGGGCGATCAGCTTCCTGTTCCTGCCGGTGGCACCGTTGCCGCAGGTGGATTATCCGGTGATTAATATCACGGCATCACTGCCGGGTGCCTCGCCGGAAACGATGGCATCGTCTGTCGCCACACCGCTGGAACGCTCGCTCGGGCAGATAGCCGGGGTATCGGAAATGACCTCCTCCAGTTCCCTCGGCAGTACCAGTATTACCCTGGAATTTGAGCTTAACCGCGACATCAACGGCGCCGCCCGCGATGTGCAGGCGGCTCTCAATGCCGCGCAGAACCTGCTGCCGTCCGGGATGCCGTCGCGGCCGCGTTACTATAAATCCAACCCGTCCGATGCGCCGATTATGATACTGACGCTGACATCGGACACCCTCGATACCGGCAAACTCTATGATATCGCCTCCACCCGGCTGGCACTGCGCCTGTCACAGATTGAGGGCGTGAGTGAGGTTTCGGTCGGCGGCGGCTCGCTGCCTGCCGTGCGGGTGGAGCTTAATCCGTCACAGCTGTTTAACCAGGGGGTTTCCCTCGACAGTGTGCGCAAAGCAATCAGCGATGCCAATGTGCTGCGTCCGCAGGGCTCGGTATCTGACAATGAACGCCGCTGGCAGATTGACAGTAACAGTGAACTGAAAACGGCGGAGGATTATCGTCCGCTGATTGTGCATTACAATGACGGCGCGGCGGTACGGCTGGCCGATGTCGCCACCGTGAAAGACTCGGTACAAAACGTCCGCGCCGCCGGGATGAGCAACGGCAAGCCCGCTATCTTGCTGGTGATCCGCCGTGAAGCCGGTGCCAATATTATCGCCACCGTGGCCCGTATCCGCGAACAACTGCCGGTATTGCAGGATACCATTCCCGCCAGTGTGGATCTGCAGGTTGCCCAGGATCGCACACCCACCATCCGCGCCTCACTGACCGAAGTGGAACGCGCACTGACCATTGCGGTGGGGCTGGTGATCCTGGTGGTGTTCCTGTTTCTGCGTTCCGGACGCGCCACTATTATCCCGGCGCTGGCCGTGCCGGTTTCTCTTATCGGCACCTTCAGTGCCATGTATCTGTGCGGGTTCAGCCTCAATAACCTGTCACTGATGGCCCTGACCGTCGCTACCGGCTTTGTGGTGGATGATGCGATTGTGGTGCTGGAGAATATCGCCCGTCATATTGAAAACGGCCTGAAACCGAAAGAAGCGGCGCTCAAGGGGGTCAGCGAAGTCGGGTTTACCGTGCTTTCCATGAGTATCTCGCTGGTGGCGGTGTTTATTCCGCTGCTGCTGATGGATGGCCTCGTCGGGCGGCTGTTCCGCGAATTTGCCATCACCCTGACCACCGCCATTGCTATCTCACTGGTGATCTCGCTGACACTCACCCCGATGCTTTGTGCTCATCTGCTGAAAAACCGCGCAGCACCGGCACGGGAGCGTAAACGTGGTGCAGGCCGGATCCTGTTCCGCATCCAGCAATGGTACGGGCGCAGCCTGACCGTGGTGCTGGCACACAGCCGCTGGGTGCTGCTGATTTTCACCGGCACCATTGCTCTCGCGGTCTGGCTTTATATTTCTGTGCCGAAAACCTTTTTCCCGGATCAGGATACCGGGCGGCTGCTGGGCTTTGTCCGCGCTGATCAGAGCATTTCGTTCCAGTCGATGGAGCAGAAAATGCGCACCTTTATGCAGCGCATTCACAGTGATAAAGATGTCGCCAGTGTCACCGGTTTTACCGGCGGCGGACGGGTGAACAGCGGATTTATGTTTATCTCGCTCAATCCGCTGGATGAGCGGACAGACAGCGCCCAGGATGTCATTAACAGGCTGCGCGTCACTCTCGCGGATGAACCGGGTGCCAATCTGTTTCTGATCCCGGTGCAGGATGTGCGCGTGGGTGGCCGAGAGTCTAACTCCAGTTATCAGTACTCCCTGCTGGCGGATGATTTATCCCTGCTGCGTGAATGGGAGCCGAAAATCCGCAAGGCGCTCGGCGAACTGCCGCAGCTGACCGATGTAAACTCGGATAAAGAAGATAAAGGCGCGGAGATGGCGCTGACCTATGACCGTGATGTGATGGCGCAGCTCGGCATCAGTGTTAATGATGCCAATAACCTGCTGAATAACGCCTTCGGTCAGCGGCAGATCTCCACCATTTATGAGCCGCTGAACCAGTATAAAGTGGTGATGGAAGTCGCGCCGCAATATACCCAGGATGTCAGCGCGCTGGATAAAATGTTTGTCATCAATAAAGAGGGACAACCGGTTCCGCTGGCGTATTTCGCACAATGGCGTCCGGCGAATGCGCCGCTGAGTGTTAACCATCAGGGATTGTCAGCGGCCTCGACGATCGGCTTTAACGTGGCGGAAGGCTATTCCCTGTCAGACGCAGTGGCGGCGGTCGAACGCACTATGGTGGAGCTGGGTGTGCCGTCCGGGGTGCGCGGTACCTTTGCCGGAACCGCGCAGCTGTTCCAGGAGACATTACAGTCCCAGGTGCTGCTGATTATCGCCGCCATTATCACGGTGTATCTGGTGCTCGGCATGCTGTATGAGAGCTTTATTCATCCGCTGACCATCTTATCCACCCTGCCCTCAGCGGGGGTCGGCGCATTGCTGGCGCTGCGCTTCTTTGACACGCCGTTCAGTCTGATCGCCCTGATAGGAATTATGCTGCTGATAGGGATCGTGAAGAAAAACGCCATTATTATGGTGGACTTCGCCATTGCCGCCCAGCGCGGCGGGCAAAGTGCGCGGGATGCGATTTTCCAGGCCTGCCTTCTGCGCTTCCGTCCGATCCTGATGACCACGCTGGCCGCCCTGTTCGGTGCGCTGCCGCTGGCGCTCGGCAGCGGAGACGGTGCGGAACTGCGCCAGCCGCTCGGGATAACCGTGGTCGGCGGGTTGCTGGTCAGTCAGATCCTGACACTCTATACCACGCCGGTGATTTACCTGTTCTTTGACCGGCTGCGCCGCAAAAAAACCGGAGAATCCGCCGGGCAATCCGTTATCAGTACGGAGGGAAATGCATGAAAACCGGAATAGGTCACAAACTGTTTCTCGCCATTTTTGCCACCTGTATGCTGGTGGTGCTGACCATGCATCTGGCTATCCGTTTCAGTTTTGAGCAGGGCTTTCTCGGCTATCTTCAGCGCTCCGCCGAAGACCGGACGGAGATGATCGCCGATGTTGTCGCTGAACAATATGCCGATTACGGCAGCTGGTATTTTCTGCGCAATAATCAGCGCGGTTTTATGCAGGCACTGCGGGCGCTGGATACCGACCGCCATATGGAGCATATGGAGCGCGGCTGGAAAATGCGTTTCTGGCTGCTGGATGAGGATGACCGCCGCCTGTTCGGGCACGGCCCGGTCCCCCCCGGCGAACTCTACCGCAAACCGGTAAAATACAATGATAATATCGTCGGCTGGGTGGTGATGCCGGCGGATGACAATATCAACCGTGCCGCCGACCAGAGCTTTTCACATCAGCAGGCACGCACCAGCTGGATAGTCTCGGCGCTGGTGCTGCTGGTGACTCTGGTAGTCACCTGGCTGCTGACGCGCGGCTTCCTGCGTCCGGTCAAACGGCTGGCAGAAGGCACACATCAGCTGGCAGCGGGTAATTTCAGCAGCCGCGTGCCGGTTCACGGCAAAGATGAAATCGCGCAGCTGGCCAATGACTTTAATCAGCTCGCTTCCGCGCTGGAGAAAAATGAGCTGATGCGCCGCGACTATATGGCGGATGTCTCACACGAACTGCGTACTCCGCTGGCGGTGTTACAGGGTGAACTGGAAGCTCTTCAGGACGGGATCCGCCAGCCGACACCGGAAACCCTCGCGTCTCTGCTGGCGGAAGTGCAGACTCTGACAAAACTGGTCAGCGACCTGCATCAGCTGTCATTATCCGATCGCGGCTCACTCTCTTACCGCAAAGAGTTATGCAATCTGACCGATGTGATCAGCCGGTCTATCGGCGTATTCCGCCACCGGTTGCAGGAAAAAGGTCTCTCCGTCACAACGGAGCTGCCGGATACCCTGATGATTTTCGGGGATGATGCGCGGCTCGGCCAGCTGTTCCATAATCTTCTGGAAAACAGCCTGCGTTACACCGACAGCGGCGGACAGATTGTGGTACGCGGGCGGCAGGATGAAACACAGATCCGCATCGACTGGTCAGACAGTGCACCGGGGCTGACTGAAGAACAATTTTCACAGATTTTTGAGCGTTTCTACCGCAGCGAATCCTCCCGCAACCGGGCCAGCGGCGGATCCGGACTCGGCCTTGCGATTTGTGATAAAATCGCGGAAGCGCATCACGGGCAGATAAGTGCATCCGCGTCCCCGCTCGGCGGCGTGACCATCACTCTGATCCTGCCCCGCCCTGACTGACAGGAGTTGACTGCATGGAACAAAATGCTGAACTGATTCTTATTGTGGAAGATGAGCCGAAACTGGCTCAGTTACTGACAGATTACCTGCACGCCGCCCATTACCGCACGCACTGGCTGGCACGCGGCGGCGAAGTTACGGCCTGGGTGCAGGAAAATAAACCGGATCTGATTTTGCTGGATCTGATGCTGCCGGAGAAAGACGGCCTGACACTCTGCCGTGAAATCCGTCAGTTCAGTGACGTGCCCATCATGATGGTCACGGCCAAAACCGAAGAGATTGACCGCCTGCTGGGGCTGGAAATCGGTGCGGATGATTATGTCTGCAAGCCTTACAGTCCGCGTGAGGTGGTGGCGCGGATCAAAACCATTCTGCGCCGCTGTCAGCGCAGTAACGATACGTCAGAGGATAAATGTGACACCCTGACTATTGATGAGGTGAATTATCAGGTGCGTTTCGGGACACAAAGCCTGGATCTCACTCAGGTTGAATTCCGCCTGCTGCGCACCATGGTGTCACAGCCGGGCACCGTACTGTCACGCAATCAGTTGCTGGATAATCTGTATGATGATTACCGCGTGGTCACTGACCGCACGATTGACAGCCATATCAAAAATCTGCGCCGCAAGCTCGGACAATTAGACGGTGACCGCGATTTTATTCATTCCGTCTACGGGCTGGGTTACCGCTGGGAAGGCGGTCCGGCAGAGATTATTGCCGCCACCATTATCTGATAAAAAACGGCGGAATATCCGCCGTTTGTTGTTTCTCTGATTACTGAATAACGGACGGACGCTTCAGCCGTGCCAGGATTTTATCAAGCGTATTTTGTTCATCCTGTAATAAATCTGCTTTTGCAATACGGAATGTCCGATCCAGCTCTGCTGTTCTGATATGCAGTTTCAGCGCAGCGCGGTTGTCTGTTATCACAGTGAAAGCACTCAGCGGCGCTTCATAGCAGACCGCGTACTGCCCCGGGGTAAACAGCAGGTTATCACCGGCAATCGCCAGCATCGGATAATACTGGATACGCCGTGCGTTAATCACCAGCACAATCGCCACCGCGACCATAATGCCGCCGATATCCATCCCGAACACCAGCAGTGCCACGCCGAGTATTCCGTACAGCACCGCCATGCTGATCTGGCGCTGTTTATTAAATTTCAGCAGGACCTCAAACGGCAGTTGTGCCAGTTTCGGTACGGTTTTCAGTGAACGGTAGACCACGCGGTTGTAGTCGTAGAGGTAACCGACGATAAAGATAAAGCCCAGCGGAATAAAAATAATACCGCCGATCATGGCGAGAACCAGGCCCAGTTTCGGCTGGTTACGCAAGAATGCCAGACTGGCCAGCTGTGCGGCCATCCCGCCGGTCATCAGAATTTTCACGTACGGTAAGACTTCAATCATCTGCTGCATCTGATAATCCAGTTGATCCCGGTACGGCTCAAGTGCCGACGGAATATAGGAGATAATCCCCAGGAAAATCAGGTTAAGAACCAAACCGATCCAGACTGCAATATGACGTTTTTCCATGTATCCACGCTGTAACAGGCTATAGTAAATGATAGTGCGGCAGAAATTATCCGCCGCGCAACTGAATTTAACGAAACTATATCAAATCGTTATCCGATATTCATGCCATTTTCAGTAATTCATTTGATACCGGGCGGATGACGCGCTAGAATCCAACGCCTTGATTACGCCTCCCCCTCCGGGGAAGGTTCTGACTTGAACTCAGATCGGAATACATTATGTTTACACCCGAATTACTCTCTCCGGCGGGCTCGCTGAAGAATATGCGCTATGCGTTCGCCTATGGTGCGGATGCGGTCTATGCCGGACAGCCACGTTACAGCCTGCGTGTCCGTAACAACGAATTTAACCATGAAAACCTCGCCAAAGGCATTCAGGAAGCCCACGAACTGGGCAAGAAATTCTATGTCGTGGTCAATATCGCCCCGCATAACGCCAAACTGAAAACCTTTATCCGTGACCTGGAGCCGGTGATTGCCATGGGTCCGGACGCACTGATTATGTCTGACCCCGGCCTGATCATGATGGTGCGCGAGCATTTCCCGCAGATGGATATCCATTTATCCGTTCAGGCCAATGCCGTGAACTGGGCAACCGTTAAATTCTGGCATCAGATGGGGCTGACCCGTGTGATCCTCTCCCGTGAACTGTCACTCGAAGAAATCGCTGATATCCGTAAAAATGTACCGGAAATTGAGCTGGAAGTGTTTGTTCACGGTGCACTGTGCATGGCCTACTCCGGCCGCTGCCTGCTCTCCGGTTATATCAACAAACGTGACCCGAACCAGGGTACCTGCACCAATGCCTGCCGCTGGGAATATAAAGTCGAGGAAGGCAAAGAGGATGTGGTCGGTAATATCGTCCACAAGCAGGAGCCGATTCCGGTGAAAAACATTGAGCCGACCCTCGGTGCCGGTGCCCCGACAGACAAAGTATTTCTGATTGAGGAAGCACAGCGTCCGGGCGAATATATGACCGCGTTCGAAGATGAACACGGTACTTATATTATGAACTCCAAAGATCTGCGGGCTATCGAGCACGTCGAAAAACTGACGCAGATGGGTGTTCACTCCCTGAAAATCGAAGGCCGTACCAAATCCTTCTATTACTGCGCCCGTACCGCACAGGTTTACCGCCGTGCTATTGATGATGCTGTTGCCGGAAAACCGTTTGACCCGTCGCTGCTGACCACGCTGGAAGGCCTGGCACACCGCGGTTATACCGAAGGATTCCTGCGCCGTCATACCCATGACTCTTATCAGACGTATGAGTACGGTTATTCCGTTTCTGATTCCCAGCAGTTTGTCGGCGAGTTTACCGGCAACCGCGTGAACGGCCTGGCTGAAGTGGATGTGAAAAACAAATTCTCCGTCGGCGACAGCCTGGAACTGATGACGCCTAACGGCAATATCAGCTTTACCCTTGATGCCATGAATAACCGCAAAGGGGAAGCCACCGAAGTCGCGCCGGGTAACGGTCATATTGTCTATCTGCCGGTGCCGGATGATGTAAGCCTGGAATTTGCATTGCTGATCCGTAACTTACCGGGCACCAGCACCCGTAATCCGCATATGCCGGAATTTACCGACGCTGCGGCCACCAACGGGTAAAATTCTGAATTTTCGAATCCGATCACAACAATCACGTTAGTTATTTCGTAGTATCGGACAGGAAAATGAAGAACTAAAACGCAACATGTAATACCAGGAACCACCTCCTTGGTTGGCTCAATCTCCCTTGAGCCAACCTTTTCTTTTTGTGCCCTTCTCTTTTTTCTCCGCCCATTTTTCCCGGCATAAACCGTCCGTGTTTGTTATCTTTAAAAGACGTAATCTGAACACGGAGTCTGATATGGCGGAAACGCATATAGTGGTTCTTAACGGAAAACGTGCCGGTGATGACGGTATTCGTCAGGCTGTCCGGCACCTGCGGGAAAGCGGTGAGGACATTCAGGTGCGGGTGACGTGGGAGCCGGAGGATATTCCCCGTTTTGTCCGCGAAGCCCGTCAGCTGAAAGCGGCAACCGTGATTGCAGCCGGAGGCGACGGCACGATTAATGCCGTATGCAGTGCCCTGATGACTTATCCGGCTGAAAAACGCCCGGTTCTCGGCATTCTGCCGCTCGGCACCGCCAATGATTTTGCCACCGCAGCCGGAATACCGGCGGATAAAACCAAAGCCCTGCTTCTGGCCGCCAAAGGCAGTCCGGTCGCCATTGATATCGGCTGTATCAATGAATCTCATTATTTTATCAATATGGCTACGGGCGGATTCGGCCCGAAAATCACCACAGATACCCCGGAAGCCCTGAAAAGCACCTTCGGCGGTGCCGCCTATTTTCTCCACGGCCTGACACGCAGCGATTTGCTGAAAGCGGATCACTGTACTATCAGCTGTGATGATTTCCACTGGCAGGATGACGCGCTGGTGATTGGTGTCGGCAACGGCTGCCAGGCGGGCGGCGGACATAAACTGTGCCCGGATGCGCGGATCAATGACGGTCTGCTCAACCTGAGTATTCTGCCGGAACGCAACTGGCCGCGCTCACTCTGGAACAGCCTCTTTAATGAGGGTGAGGCGGAAGGCGTCATCATGAAGCGCAGCACACGGATCACCATCAGCGCGGCACATGAGATGGTGTTTAATCTCGACGGCGAACCGCTGACTGGTCAGCAATTCACCTTTTCCGTGCTGCCTGAAGCGATCCAGTGCCGGTTACCGCCACACTGCGGGTTGTTATCTTAAACACAATCCACGACAATCCGTGACAATTTTATAACACGCTGCAGGAATCGGAGTTTACATACCATGACTGATATCGTTAAGTTGTTAGGCAATGATGCATCATCTCTTCTTGAACACACCTGCACCACCATTCCCAAAGACAATCTTTATCTGCCGGGCGATGACTTTGTCACCCGCGTGATGATTGATAATAACCGGCCGAATACCGTGCTGCGCTCCATGCAGTCACTGTTTAATCACGGCCGTCTGGCGGGTACCGGTTATCTTTCTATTCTGCCGGTGGATCAGGGTGTTGAGCACTCTGCCGCAGCCTCTTTTGCCGCTAACCCGCTCTATTTTGATCCGAAAAATATTGTCGAGCTGGCTATCGAGGCAGGCTGTAACTGTGTTGCCTCTACCTACGGTGTACTGGCTTCTGTTGCCCGCCGCTACGCACACCGCATCCCGTTCCTTGTCAAAATCAACCACAATGAAACCCTGAGCCTGCCTGCGCAGTATGATCAGACACTGTATGCCAGTGTTGAACAGGCTTTCGAAATGGGCGCTGTGGCTGTCGGCGCGACGATTTATTTCGGCTCACCGGAATCCCGCCGTCAGATAGAAGAAATCTCTGCGGCCTTTGAACGCGCCCATGAACTGGGCATGGTGACCGTGCTGTGGGCTTATCTGCGCAACCCGGCCTTCAAAAAAGACGGGGTGGATTATCATGCCAGCGCGGATTTAACCGGCCAGGCAAACCATCTTGCGGCCACTATCGGTGCGGATATCGTCAAACAGAAAATGGCGGAAAACAACGGCGGCTTTAAAGCTATCGGCTTCAGCCATACTGATGAGCGCGTTTACAGCACACTGACCACGGATAACCCGATTGACCTGGTCCGTTATCAGCTGGCGAACTGCTATATGGGCCGTGCGGGGCTGATTAACTCCGGCGGTGCATCCGGTAATAATGACCTGGCGGATGCGGTCCGTACTGCGGTGATCAACAAACGTGCCGGTGGTATGGGGCTGATCCTCGGCCGTAAAGCCTTTAAGAAATCGATGAAAGACGGGGTGGCACTGATTAATGCAGTGCAGGATGTGTATCTCGATAAGAAAGTGACGATTGCTTAAATGCAGAACAGGCCGGATAACCGGCCTGATTTTTTTGTGCTCCCTGTTTGTTCCGGGGAGCTATACACGAGCATATAGGCTGACATACAATCAGAAGACTCGGTATCCCAATCTTTTTATTATTAATTACTTAATCTCACAAATAGAACAGACATCCAATAAAGCCTTAGTTTTATGATGTCCTGTATGCCCGAAAAAAATCGTCCCCTCTACTTTCACGTATTTTCCCAATAAGGAAATTTGTTTATCATAAACCTCTGCCGATACACATAGCTGAAACATACATGATGAACCATTATCATATAGTTCACCTGTTTCCATACTTCTGCCTACCAAGCCAATTGGGGAATTCGTGTATAATATCCAGTAAAATTCAGGCTTGTCACCATCATTTACAGACTCATAATTTGGAGGACCTGCAAAAACCTCTTCTCTGACTTTCCCGTATAATGTTGCTGTTTGGCCATCCAATAGCTCTTCAGGAAGTACATTCCCTTTTGTAAACATAGAGTTTTTTGACCTAAATATCCGGAACCTAGTGTTAAGTGATAACAAAAAGCCTATCAAAGCAAGAAATATTGAGCTAATAACACCAACACCTTGCCATATATCACTAGATAAAAATTCAGTCAAAATTATTCCTCTCTATAATTACCAAATATAGCCTTGTTCATCATTTGTATTGTTGATAATTATCGTTTCTTCTTCTTCCGCCCTGCCTGGGCAAAACGCTGGCGGTTATTATCGCTGCTGCTCTCTTTCTTCTTCTGCTGTTTGTCTGAGCCCGGATAAACCGGCGGAGCAACTTTAATTTTGTTATCGCGCTTCTGTGGTTTTGCAGCCGGCTTTTTGACTTTTTTATCTTCAGATGAGGATTTTTCAATCGCATCAAAGAGTTCGACCAGCTCGTCATCCGTTAAATCACGCCATTCCCCCACCGGGATCCCGGTCAGGCTGATATTCATGATGCGAACACGCTCGAGTTTCGTCACTTCATAACCGAAATGCTCACACATGCGGCGGATCTGACGGTTCAGCCCCTGAATCAGCGTGATGCGGAAAACAAACGGCGCTTCCTGCTTCACTTTACATTTTTTGGTAACGGTACCGAGGATCGGCACACCTGCTCCCATACCACGGATAAAATCATCGGTGATCGGTTTATTTACCGTCACCACATACTCTTTCTGGTGATCGTTACCGGCACGCAGAATTTTGTTTACCAGGTCACCGTGGTTAGTCAGGAAAATCAATCCCTGTGAATCTTTATCCAGGCGGCCGATAGGGAAGATACGGGTGCTGTGATTGACGAAATCGACAATATTATCTTTCTCGCCTTCATCGGTGGTGCTAACGATACCCACCGGTTTATTGAGGGCAATCAGCACCAGATCATCCTGCTCCCGCGCCTCAATCAGTTGTCCGTTGACTTTAACCACATCACCCGGCATCACCTGTGAGCCGATAGCCGCACGTTTGCCGTTGATCAGGACTAATCCCTGCTCAATATAGCGGTCCGCATCCCGGCGGGAGCAGATGCCGCTTTCGCTGATGTATTTATTAAGACGCACAGATGAACCCGTTTCCATATCTTCCCCCCTGAAAAGCGCGCAATATACACCAATTATCGTGTGATATCACCACCACTGATAAAAATGGTGAACCGGGCCATGTCCGTGCCCCACTTCCAGGCTGTCTGCCGCCGCCAGCGCCCCGTGCAGATACTGTTTTGCCGCCTCCGTGGTTTCCGCCCAGTCCGCACACTGAGGCCGCAGTGCCGCCATTGCCGCAGACAATGTACAGCCGGTGCCATGGCTGTTTTTGGTCGGAATACGGGTTGAGGTAAAGCGGTGGCGGCCATCCGGCAGAAACAGCCAGTCAGGGCTTTCGGCGTTATCCAGATGTCCGCCTTTCAGCAATACGGCGTTTGCCCCGGCGGCCATCAGTGCCTCGCCCTGCCGCTGCATCATTTTTTCATCTGTGGCGACGGACGTTTTCAGCAATGCCGCCGCTTCGGGAAGATTGGGGGTAATAACCGAAACGTGAGGTAATAATTCAGAGATCAGTAAATCAACCGCTTCGGCTTTCAGCAGCGGATCGCCGCTTTTCGCCAGCATGACTGTATCCAGTACCACGTACGGCACAGGATACTGACGCAGTTTCTCAGCCACGGTGCGGATCACGCCGCCGTCAGACAACATACCAATCTTGGCGCTGTCAATTCTGACATCCGTCAGTACCGCATCCAGTTGTGCTGCGACAAATTCCGGCGGAACAGAATGAACAGAATTTACGCCACAGGTATTTTGTGCCACCAGCGCTGTCATTACCGTGGTACCGTAAACGCCCAGTGCAGAAAAGGTTTTTAAATCTGCCTGAATACCCGCGCCGCCGCTCGGATCCGTTCCTGCAATGGTTAATGCGTTGATTCTCACCTGATATCTCCTGTTTTGCTGTACCACTCTGTATAGTGAATTATACGCATCCGGTGACAGGAAACCACCGCATAACAGGCAATAAAAAACCCCATGCCCGCAAGGGCACAGGGTCTGAATTTGCGTCAGTGATATACACTCGTCGTTAAAACGGCTATCAGGCTGTCGCGTTGACCACGCTGGTAAAACCAACTATCAGGGGCAATTTTATTGCCGGAGATAATTATGCTTTAGTGACGTTGGCAGCAGCAGGGCCTTTAGGACCATCCTGCACTTCAAATTCAACTTGTTGGCCTTCAGCAAGTGTTTTGAAACCATCGGTCATGATTGCAGAGAAGTGAACGAACACGTCTTTGCTGCCATCAGCTGGAGTGATGAAACCAAAACCTTTTGATTCGTTAAACCACTTAACGGTGCCTTTAAGTTTAGCCATTGATAAAATTCCTATCCTACAAATTTGCCGATAACCGGCGATATACAAACTAGTCGTTACTGCTTAAAAAACAGAAGCGTACCTCGTTTACCCATTTGAGTTATCACATAGGACAGGTCGGAAATCAAGCGATTTTTTCAGCGGGAAGATCTGGTGCACATATTTAGAAATATTAATAACATGTTCAGGTAAATTTATACGGAAAATTGATAACCGCTTGTGTTTAAACATATAAAAAAATTACAACTTTGTTCCTTTGCTGCAAGAACGATAAGCTGCCTTACTTCATTATTTCCGGACTAAGAATCTGCCTGGTTCCGGTAGCCGTTGATATTTTGTTTAGATTTAAGCCGGATTAGCAGTATAAAAATAATATGAAATCTATGTTACTATAATTGTTGTCTACTAATTAGCATCATTTGTTATGAGCAAAATAATCGTTTTAGGATAAATGATTATTGTCACACCAGGAGTCATTCATGAAGCTTTCTTTAAGCACAATCAGCGCCCTGACGCTCACCTCTCTGCTGATGGCCGCACAGCCCGCAGCAGCACAGGAACAGGACACACACCAAAGTGACAGCGTCACAAATGATACTGCAGCTTCAGAAGGACTGTGGGGAACGTTTAAACGCAACGTTACCAACGTCTGGCAATCAGACCAGTATGATTTATATGTCCCGTTCTGGACATGGCATAACCGCCTGACCTACGACAAAGAAAAAACTGATAAATACAATGAAAAGCCGTGGGGTGCCGGGTTCGGCAAATCCTACTATGATGAGGATAATGACTGGCACAGCCTGTACGCCATGGCATTTAAGGATTCACACAATAAATGGGAGCCGATTGTCGGTTACGGATTCCAGAAGATGTGGATGCCGCACGGGCAGGATGGTTTCAAAGCCGGTGTCGGCTTTACCATTGGCGTGACGGCGCGGGATGACTATCACTATATCCCGATCCCGGTACCGCTGCCGCTGGCGTCGGTGGAATATAACCGCCTCGCGATTCAGGCCACTTATATTCCGGGCACTTACAATAACGGTAACGTCCTGTTTATGTGGGCCCGCTGGCAGTTTTAAGCCCTTTTAAACATAAAAAACCGGGGATTTTTCCCTGGTTTTTTATTGCCTGACATTATGCTTTCGCTGCACGGCGGCGTTCATAATAGCGGTATGTCAGCCACAGGAAGCCAATCCAGAAAGGCAGCAGGATCACTGAAATCCGCAGACCATCCATCAGGGCAATCAGTACCAGGATAAAGGCCAGGAACACGAGACAGATATAGTTGCCCCACGGATACCACAGTGCCTTAAAGAACGGCTCCACACCCTCTTTCATCTTCGCCTGACGGAATTTCAGGTTGGAGATACAGATCATGATCCAGTTAATCACCAGTGTGGTGACCACCAGCGACATCAGCAGCGAGAACGCTTCTTTCGGCAGCAGGTAGTTAATCAGGATCCCCACCGAGGTGACCAGACCGGACAGAATAATCGAGTTCACCGGTACACCACGCGGACTGATGCGTTTCAGGAATGCCGGCGCATTACCCTGACGGGCCAGGCTGTAGAGCATGCGGCTGTTGCTGTAAACACCACTGTTGTAAACAGAGAGAGCGGCAGTCAGTACCACCACGTTCAGCACATGAGCAATCCACAGATTGATATTACCCTGCACAGAATCCGCAGCACCAAAGGCATGGCCGATTTCACGGAAGATCAGCACAAACGGACTGACATTCTCGACAATTTTTGTCCACGGATAGAGAGAAAGGATAACGGTAATGGAACCGATATAGAAAATCAGGATACGGTAAACCACCTGATTGATAGCTTTCGGAATGCTGTAACGCGGGTTTTCCGCTTCCGCTGCCGCCAGACCGACCAGTTCGAGTCCGCCGAAAGAGAACATAATGATCGCCATTGCGAAAATCAGTCCGCCCCAGCCGTGCGGCATAAATCCGCCGAACTCCCAGAGGTTACTGACAGACGCCTGCGGGCCGCCGTTACCGCTGATAAGCAGATAAGCACCAAAGGCAATCATGCCGAGAATGGCCACCACTTTGATCATGGCAAACCAGAATTCAGTTTCCCCGTAAACCTTAACGTTTACCAGGTTTACCAGGTTTATCAGCACGAAAAAGATCGCCGCAGAGACCCAGGTCGGGACATCCCACCAGAATTTAATATACTCGCCGACTGCCGTCAGTTCCGCCATGCCCACCAGAACAAACATTGCCCAGTAGTTCCAGCCGGATAAAAAACCGGCAAAACCACACCAGTATTTATGGGCAAAATGGCTGAATGACCCCGTAACCGGCTCTTCGGCCACCATCTCGCCAAGCTGGCGCATGATCAGAAACGCGATAAACCCGGCGACTGCATAACCGAGCAGGACAGAAGGCCCCGCCATCTGAATCGTTGTGGCTGTTCCCAGAAACAGCCCCGTACCCACAGCACCACCCAATGCGATAAGCTGTATGTGTCTGTTTTTTAATCCGCGCTTGAGCGTCTGCTCCTGCTGTACTTCTGACATTAGATCCTCTGTAACGGCTATATTATTATTCTGCGTCGTGCATTACTGCATCCTGAAAAGTTTAAGCCCGTTATTAAAACATCATTTTGCTGCCTTGAATACCGTTAGCAACAAGATAATCAGAGGGAAAAGGCAAAACTCAGCCCTTATCTTACGGAAAAAATTTCGTAATTTCACAGATTCCCAGCATAAAATCCTCACGCTGATCACAGTACTTATCGAGCGCCGCAATATAAAAAAATACACCGGCAACAATCAGCAGCAGGATAATTATGATTTTTTTCATGTTTCGCCTATTTTCATCTGAATTATACCCGTTTAAAAGATTTCGTTACATTCCGGTCTTGTCACATACTTTAGCGGAATGAGTGTGCTGTTTCACAAAAAAATTCATTTCATCAGCAGGAAGCGCATAAACAGATAACACCCTGTTTTGTCATAATGAAATAAACTTGTATACTTGGAAAACCCTGAAACTGAGCCGAAATCATCAATGCCGCAAGATAATCATGTCGCACTTGTGTGCGCACTTAGTAAATGGATAGAAAACCACACAGGTCGTGTTATCCACCTCGAAGAACTGGCTGCCTATTCCGGGTACTCGCTCTGGCATATGCAGAAGATCTTCAAAGAAGTTGCCGGGATCTCGCTCGGCAAATACATCCGTCAGCGCCGTCTGGCCGGTGCGGTTAACGCCCTGCGCCGGAGTGAACAGACTATCTTTGATATCGCCCTTGATTTCGGTTTCGGGTCGCAATCTCATTTCACCTATATGTTCCGCAAAGAATATAACATCACCCCTTACGACTACCGCCAGAACCCGGATATCACTCTGGATATCAAAGAGCCGTGGCATTTCAGTCATGACTGTAACTAAGGCAACTTAAACAATTAATAACAAAACTATATTTAGCCATATGATTTTAGCTATCTTATTCAGCATTCAGATTGGCAGGACAAATCCCTGCCACAGCACAACATACGGTGTATCCGGCTGTTTTTGATGAATAACGGCAATCTTATCGCGCAACAGGCGGTTTTATTGACATCCCCCCGAAATGGCGGCATAACATTTTAACTGTCTGTTATTTTGTTGCCGCTGTTTTCAGGAGCCTGCATGTCCGTAAAACTTATCGCCATTGACCTCGATGGCACCCTGCTTAACTCTCACCATCAGATTACCCCCGCTGTCAGTGCTGCTGTCACCCGCGCAAGAGAGAAAGGTCTGCATGTTATCCTGACGTCCGGCCGCCCGTTTAACGGCATTCTGCCCTACCTCCGGGAGCTTGGGCTGGATAAAGCAAATCATTATTGCATCAGTAACAACGGTGCGGTGATCCATGATGCCGAAACCGGCGAGCCCGTAATTGAAACGCTGATGGATTTTGAGGATTACCGCTATTTTGAGGCGCTGGCCCGGGATATTAACGTGCATTTTCATGTGCTGAGTAACGGTGAAATGTTCACAACAAACCGTGACATCAGCCACTACACCCTGATGGATGCGTACCTGACACAAACACAGCTGCACTATCGTCCGCTGGCGGAAATGGACAGCGAAATGCAGTTCAGCAAATTTATGATGATTGATAACCCGCTGCGCCTGAATGAAGCTGCCGGTTATATCCCGCAGGTCTCCTTTGACAGCTATAATATTCTGCGGACAGCGCCGCATTTTGTGGAGATTTCGGCCAAAAACGCCACGAAGGGACAGGCTGTTGCGCTAATCACCGAAAAACTGGGGCTGACGCCGGACAAAGTCATGTGTATCGGCGATCAGAACAATGATATTTCCATGCTGGAATACGCCGGGGTAGGTGTCGCAATGGGCAACGCCGCTGACCACATTAAGCAAAAATCCGGATATGTGACCACCTCAAATGATGAGGATGGTGTGGCGGCAGCCATAGAAAAGTTTGTGTGACCGGGATTATATTTTTTCAAATTCCCCTAATTAATGAATTTGTTCCGTTTACTCTTCTGAGTCTTTTAATCAACCTGCATTTTGTTACTATTTTAACGGTTTCATTTAAAAAATAACTAAATCACAGTATTTAATTTTAACATGTACAGGTTGTTTTATGTTTTCAACAAAAGACATGCTCGTTCTCGGGATGATGGTTTTTGCGCTTTTCCTGGGTGCGGGCAACATAATTTTTCCTCCGATGGCGGGTTATCACTCGGGAACTGACTGGTTCAGTGCCTCCCTCGGATTTATCGTCACCGGCGTCGTTCTGCCGTTTCTTACCCTGATTACTGTTGCGGTCAAAGGCCGTGGTGAGCGGCTTTCTGTCGATCTGCCGCGCTGGGTTTCTGTGACATTCTGGGTGGCGCTCTATCTGATCCTCGGCTCAACATTCGCCATGCCGCGTGTCACCAACACCGCATATGAGCTGGGTTTTCTGCCGCTCGGTTTCGTTGAGAAAAGCACCGCCAGCCATCTGATTTTTGCCTTTGTGTTTAACTTCGTTTCTATGTTTTTTATGCTTAAACAGGGAACGATGATCAGTGCCATCGGTAAATTTATGACCCCGGCCCTGCTGTTCCTGCTGGTTGCCGTGGGGATCGCCGTGGTGCGCACCCCGCTCTCCCCGATTAATGAACCGATCAATCAGTATGTGGATTTTGCGTTCTTCTCCGGTATTGTCGATGGTTATCAGACCATGGATGTGCTGTCCGCAATGGCGTTCGGCGGTATTGTTGCCCGCGCGCTGGCATCACGCGGGATAACCTCACCGCAGGACGTGGTGGTTATCACTATCAAAGCCGGGCTGATTGCGGTCGGCCTGCTGGCTGCACTCTACATCTGTCTGTTCTACCTGGGTGCGACCAGTGATGCGGTTTCACAGACAGCCACCAACGGCGGACAGATTTTCTCCCGCTATGTCGATGCCCTTTACGGCGCGCTCGGTACCTGGCTGATGTGCGGTATCGTACTGCTCGCCAGTATGACCACCTTTGTCGGCGTGACCAGTGCCTGTGCGGATTTCTTCGCGACATTCAACCCGCGCCTGGACTACCGTTTCTGGGTGGTGGTATCCACACTGCTGACCACCATTGTCTCCACCTTCGGCCTTGATACACTGCTGCGCGTCAC
Source organism: Morganella sp. HSTU-ASny43 (assembly GCF_022819185.1). Classification (NCBI taxonomy): domain Bacteria; kingdom Pseudomonadati; phylum Pseudomonadota; class Gammaproteobacteria; order Enterobacterales; family Morganellaceae; genus Morganella; species Morganella sp. HSTU-ASny43. Next base: position 6,630 of record NZ_WSPG01000029.1, on the reverse strand, counting down.
CATTCCGGTGCTGCTGCTGATCTACCCGACCACCGTTGCACTGGTGTTCCTGCAGTTTGCCCGCCGCAAAATGCGTAATCCGCGTTTTACCTACGGCTTTACTGTCGCGGTGCTGGTGGTGATGAGTGCGTTCGACACCCTGAATAACATCGGTCTGCTCAGTGAAAATGTGCTGGCAGTGTTACACCGGATGCCGCTGTTTAAGGAAGGGATCGGCTGGTTACTGCCGGGCGTGATTGCCTTTATCATCTCATTTGTTGCCGGCAATATGAGACCGGCAAAACCACAGCCGGATGCGGCCGCGTAAACACAAAAGCCCGGTTATCTGACCGGGCTTTTTTATTCCTGCCGCTGATACGTTGTCAGTTATATTTCTTCAGCAATGCTTTCACCAGTGCCAGGGTTTCCGCATCCGCTTCCCCGTTCACCTTGTGAGAGCGGAAATGCATCTGGAACGCTTTAATCACATTGCGGGTTTTCCCGTCAGCCTTACCGGTCAGCGGAATCTCATAGCCGTATTTTTTCAGTGCCTGCTGTAATTCACCGACACTGATTTTATCCGACGGATGCCGGTTACCGAGAAAACGTTTCACATCAGAAGCATCCGGCCAGGCGCCGACCCCGCGTTTTGCCAGATATTCCCACGGGAACATCGGGCCCGGGTCCAGTTTGCGCTGCGGCGCGATATCACTGTGCCCCACCACATTCTGCGGGGCAATGTTATGCCGCGCTATCACATCCTGTGCCAGTTTTACAATCAGGTCTATCTGCGCAGTCTGATACGGCACCCAGCGCTGCCCGACAGACATTTTCACAGTGCCCGGATTGACAATTTCCACGCCGATCGAGCTTTTATTCAGGCTGCTTTCCCCGCGCCAGTGACTTTTCCCCGCATGCCAGGCTTCATTGCCCTCCGGCACCAACTGCAATACCACCGGTTTACCGTCACGTACCGCAGGGATTGTCGGCACCAGATACTGAACACTCACCCCGCCGGCAGTCAGCACACGCAGCGATGCCTCATCATTCAGTGCGGTATAATGGAAAACCAGATAATTATTCGGTTTGGATAACCACGGCTCTTTGATACTTCGCTGATCAACAATATACTCACCGCGATCAATATACTGGCTCTGATTACTGCATCCTGTCAGTATCAGCGCACACACCAGACACACACTACGCCACATCTTTCTTTGTCCTGTACAATGTTATCCGGCACAATGCCGGTACAGCCCCTTTCCCGGAAATATCACGACCGCATTATTCACAACGGACATAATATCACGGCCGTGTATTATGACGACTTCACTGCGGCAGTGCTATGCTCTGAAAGCGAATCATCATGATGTTTTTCAGCTTTTTATTCACACGGAGAATAAAATGGATATTTACACCTACCCGAAGTCGCGCTCAATCCGCGCCACCTGGATGGCAGAAGAGCTGGGTCTTGATTATCAGTGTCACTTTACCGATGTGATGTCTGCTGAAAAGCAGGTCCCCGGGAAAAACCAGAAAGTCCCGGCACTGTCTGATAACGGTCTGGTCATTTTTGAATCCTCCGCTATCTGTATTTATCTGGCACAAACCTACGGCAATGGCCGCTTTTACCCGTCACATCCGGAAAAACAGGCCATCGTAAATCAGTGGCTTGCCTATATTATTTCGGAGCTGGAAGGTCCGCTCTGGATCATACTGAGACACGCCGTGGTTCTGCCGGAAGCTATGCGGCAGCCGGGGGCAATTGAACCGGCAAAAGCGGATTTTCTGCGGGCAATTAAGGTGATTGAGCAGGAGATCAGCGGAAAAACATGGCTGTGCAATGATGATTTTTCTGTGGCAGATATCTTCTTATTTCATATCTCACGCTGGGCAATGATGCTGGGCTTTGTATTGTCAGAGGATTTGGTGCATTACACCGGCGAGCTGGAAAAGCGCCCGGCGCTGCAACGTGCCCGTCAGCGGGAACAACAGGCGGCTGAAAACGCACGATAAAAAATACCCGCCGCAGCGGGTATTCAATAAGTCAGTTATGACTGAGTGAGTTTTTCTCTTATGTCATACTGTTCTGACGCTGCTTTCAGCCCGGCAAGATCTGCCGAACAAATCAGCGGTTTCAGGGCATCAAACTTCGCCTGCGGCCAGTCATAAAGAGACAGCGCCAGCAATTCGCGGATGGTACTTTCATCAAACCGGCTGCGGATAAAGGCAGCCGGATTACCGCCAACGATAGCATAGGGTGGGACATCGCGGACAACCACACTGTTCGCGGCAATCACCGCGCCCTCCCCGATAGTCACACCGGGCATAATCATGGCCCGCATGCCTATCCAGGCACCATCACCAATCCGGGTATCCCCTTTACCGGTATAAGCCTCATCAATCATATCCGGAAACGGATAGAGGCTGAACCAGTCATGGCGGTGTGTATGATTGCCGCCCATCAGGATCACGGCTTCTGCTCCGATACAGACATAATCCCCGATATACAGCTCATCCACTTTCCAGCTGAGCTGCCAGTCGCGGCTGATTTCATCGCCCTGTAAATAACGGACAACAGAGGCTTCAAAGCCATTATCCCAGCAATCGCTGTAATAACTGTGCGTACCTTTAATATGAATATTCGGGTTTGTGACGGTTTCATGCAGCCGTTCGCAAACGGACCAATGCTTTTGTTTCATGGTAAATCTCATTATTTAATGGATAGTTACCACAGAACGCTATTCTGTGGTGATGCACTCGCGTTCAAAGCACATCACGCCGGGTTATCCTCGCCCGTTTCAGCCGGGGATTGTCCATTATTCTCTCCCATACAGAAAAACACCCGCAAACGCGGGTGTCATCATCAGTTAACCTTTTGTTCGACCAGCGGTTCCGGTACTTCTTCCCAGATGCCGTCTTCGACCTGTTTACGGATTTCAGGATAAAGGTTGATATCAAACTGCGGTAATTTCCCCGTTTTGCGCTGTTGGTTATAATCTTTCGCCAGCTTAAATGCAACGCCGGATAACAACAGAATAGCAATCAGGTTAGTCACCGCCATCAGCCCCATCGAGAAATCCGCCATTTTCCAGACCAGCGGCATTTCTGACAGTGCCCCGAACATCACCATTCCCAGCGCCGCCAGACGCAGCACAAACAACCCTTTGGTGTGTTTATGCTCGAGAAACACCATATTGCTCTCCGCATAAGCGTAATTGGCAATAATGGAGGTAAAGGCGAAGAAGAAGATAGCTACCGCCACAAAGGTGGATCCCCAACTGCCGACAACCGAGCTCAGCGCCAGCTGTGTGATCTCAATACCGTTGATATCGCCCGGCGGATTATCCAGTACACCTGAGGAGAGAATAATCATCGCGGTGGCACTGCAGATAACCAGTGTGTCCATAAAGACCCCCAGCATCTGCACATATCCCTGAGAAACCGGATGCGGCGGGAACGGTGCGGCAGATGCGGCTGCATTCGGTGCGGAGCCCATACCGGCCTCATTCGAGAACAGACCGCGCTGCACGCCGTTAATCATGGCCTGCGCCACACCGTAACCGACAGCACCGGACACGGCTTCCTGTAAGCCAAAGGCACTTTTTATTATCAGCATAAAGACATCCGGCAGACGCTCGGCGTAATGCCCCATTACCCAGAAAGCAAGGATAAGATACGCAACCGCCATCACCGGTACCACCAGCTCTGCCACACGGGCAATCGAGCGCAGACCGCCGAAAATAATCACGCCGCAGATAACCACCAGCAGGGCACCGACATAACCGGCATCCGCACCAAAGGCCATTTTGGACGCCTGGGCAATCGAGTTAGCCTGAACCGCGTTAAAGACCAGCCCGAACGCGATGATCAGGAAGACAGAAAACAACACGCCCATCCAGCGGGCTTTCAGTCCGCGTTCCATATAATATGCCGGTCCGCCGCGATAATTTCCCTGGTCGTCCCGTGTTTTATAAAGCTGTGCGAGTGTGCTTTCGATAAAGGATGTTGCCATCCCGATCAGGGCGACCACCCACATCCAGAAGATAGCACCGGGGCCACCGGCAGTCAGGGCGATAGCCACCCCGGTCAGGTTTCCGGTACCGACCCGCGCGGCCAGGCTTGTACAAAGCGCCTGGAACGGCGAGATGCCGGATTTATCCGATTTCTTACTGTGCTTTAGCACGCTGAACATGTGTCCGAAGTGACGGAATTGGATAAATCCGGTACGAAATGTGAAGTACAGTCCGATACCCAGTAATAAATAGATGAGCAGGTGGTTCCAGAGCAGTCCGTTTAATGTATTAATTATATCGGTCAAAGTTATACCTCTTATATTGCTGTGCTGATTTGCGGCGAATAAGCCCCTTAACGAATGACAGGTAGTATCCGTGTTGTCATATCTGACAGTGATTGTTTAAAAAAAAGACACCTCTTATTAAGAATCAGCCCGACTTTACCATAAGAAATATTTCCCTGTATATTTTTTTATTTCTTTTTTTTGTTCTATTTATCAGCGTTACTTTTTCGCATTAATACAGCGTTTAATCCGAACTATCAACTCAATGAAATCTATCCAAAACACACATAACGCCTTTGTTTTCATGATGTTATAATTTTTTTATTTTATATTCTTATTCATTAACTGATACTTTCAATTTAGCGCCCTATTCTGTTTTATTTTCTGATATTAAAACACATGATTAAATCAATATTAAAATAGCCCTCTTAATTAATCGTTATTTTTACAGAATTGGATAATTTAAAGTTCTCACAGAGAAAAACAGAAATGATAATAATAAAATTCAGATAAAAAATTAAACCGTGAAATAAAAACGTCGGTTATTACAAAATAATATACCTTTTTTCATTACCTGAAACATGCAGCAACACCGGGGATGCCCGTCAGCCTGCCGATCACTGCTTACCTCAGGCGGGCTCTGATTCCGGGCCAAACTTTGCTCTGTAACACACTCCTGTGAAAAAAAGCTTTCACCACAGACCCGTTTCCGCTAACATAGCGTTATATAATCTGTTATATACCGGGTTGTATACATTGCTCTTAATATATTTTTGCCGGTCAGCTGACCGGCAATTTTTTTGTCTGCTATATCTGATTACGACGACTAAAAATGTGATCCGACCCGGCATTCAGCATAAAGACAGGAATAACCGTGTAGTAATTTTGTCATTAATCATTATTATCAGAACAGATAATCGTGCATTTCTTCGTTATTTTTCTTTATTTTTGCTCCCTTACGGGAGCATTTTCTTATCAGCCGGGCTGTAAAACACCGCTGCCGGCACGGAAAATCATAAAAATTCCGGTGCCGGCAGCAGATCCGCCATGATTTATCACGCGGGGTGAGGTACACTACCCGCATCAGTTTAACTAATGTAACCGTTATGTCCTCTGCACAGATTTTACTGACTATCTACGCAACAGGTGGTCTTCTTTCATTCATTCTGACTTTTTTCCTGACAAAAGATCCGAACCCGTTTTTCCGCCTGCTCAGTTGCCTGCTGATAGCCCTCACCTGGCCGATGTCATTACCGGTGGTTATTTTATTCTCTCTGTTCTGACAGGTTTTAAACCCACAATATTCCCGCTGTCATCACCAGACAAAAAAGCATCAGCCGCCCCCATGTCAGAAAACTGCCATGCTGCTGCCATAATGCATTTATTTCAGGTACCCGTGTGTAGCCGCGCTGACAAATACGGCGGCGGATATGACGGGCAAGGAAAAGACGGAATAACAAAAGAGAACCGCAACCACAAAAAGGGAGGGATTATGCGGCTGAGTTCTCCTTTATTGAGAATAATGGCTGATAACAATCAGTCCAGTGCATTGATGGCTTTTTCATAGATGACATTCATAAAGTCATCATTCTGCTGTTCCCAATATATTTCCAGCATCACCTGAATGGCTTCTTTAGTAACCGGCTCGCCACTTTTGCATAAAAGGACAGCGGCTCTGCCGATTGCCTGGCAAATTTCGCCATAAACATATGCGTCGCTAACTCGTTCTGAAATCATATTTGTGCCTATTTATTTTAATATAACTACTGCCTTTCCGTCTTTAATTAAGACATCAGGGAATTGCTGTTGACTGACACCCCGGTAAGAATTATCTAAAAATTCCCTGTGATTTATTATCGTCACATTACGTTTAATGTTCAAAGAAAAACATATTATTCCGGAGAACATTTTTTTGAAAACAGCGAAAATTAACTACTATCAAATAGTTATACTAATTTTGTGTTATCATTGCTACGAATTGTTACTTTTCGGTTGTTTATTGGTTAATACTATATCATGTGATATGTGCTTTTTCGCTATTTAAATACATAAATTTATAAATTTTTACCCGCATAAATAACGTCCTTTTTCCCGGCAAATAAAATATATTAAATCACTTCGCCATACTCATTTATGGATTATTATAATCATATAAAATATCAATACTCCCTCAACAGGCAGTGATTCACATTATTCCTTTACCGTTTGTGTGGAAATAAAGGTATTTACACAATATACGCATATAAGTATTAACCGATATATACCACTCGTTTAATACGTAGTTATGATACTTTAGTTAATCATTCTTTTATTAATAACAGTAATAAATCAGCTAAGCCATACTATTATTT